>CAXNIQ010000017.1:0-13386 GCA_964202465.1 Ilumatobacteraceae bacterium | reverse complement strand
CTCAAGCGCGCACAGGTCAACACCATTGGCGAGTTGTTGTTGCGTAGCGACGAAGACTTGCTCAACATCACCAACTTTGGTCAGAAGAGCCTCGACGAAATCAAGCTCAAGCTTGACGAGCGTGGCTTGTCATTGCGACTCTGATCACTACCTATTAATAAATTAGAAGAAATTCAAAGATAGTCGCGTTTAAGATTTTCAACCAGGGAGAGGTCCTTTATGCCAGCAACACCACGACGTTCACGCAGTTTTGGCGGAAGTGCACACCACCAGCGTTTGCTTCTTGCCAACATGGCAGCATCGCTGTTTGCCGCTGAAGGCATCACCACGACTGAAGGCAAGGCCAAGGCTTTGCGTCCAATCGCCGAAAAGTTGATCACAAAAGCAATTAAGGCGCAGGGCGAAGGCCCAATGCGCGTTCACCGCATTCGTCAGATTCAGGCGTACTTGAACGACAAAGAAATGACGAACAAGCTCGTCAATGTTGTCGCACCTCGTTACACCACACGCAATGGCGGTTACATCCGAATTCTTAAACTCGGACCACGCCACGGTGATAACGCGCCAATGGCGCGCATCGAACTCGTCTAGAACGTTTGGTCGGTCGTGCGTCGCGCGCGAATGACTATTGCCTACAAGGGTGACGAGTTTCATGGTTTTGCAACGAATCCTGGTGTTGAAACAATCGCGTCCACAATCGAGGGTGCGCTCGCACAGATTTTGCAAGAACCAGTACAGGTAACCCCAGCAGGGCGCACCGACGCAGGCGTGCACGCATGGGGCCAAGTGATCAGTCTCGACTTGGCAGACAGAGTCAATTTAGAAGTGTTGATGAAGCAATTAAACGCGTTGTGCGGACCATCGGTCGTTGTGCGCGATGCGCAGTGGACCGACCCAGATTTTCATGCTCGTTACTCCGCACTGTGGCGCGAATATCACTACACCGTGCTCAACACGCTGGTCGGCAATCCGTTTATGACCCAAACCGCATGGCATATCACTAAGCCGCTCAAAGTGCGTTCGATGCAACTTGCATGCGACGCGATCATTGGCAATCACGATTTTTCGGCGTTTTGTCGCAAGCCAAAACCAGCCGACGAATTTGACACCTACGAGCACTCGATGCGCCGCAGTGTGGTCTTCGCCGACTGGAAGGACATGGGGGATGGGGTGTTGCGGTTCGACATCCGCGCCAATGCGTTTTGCCATCAGATGGTGCGAGCCCTTGTGGGCACTTTTATCGAGATTGGTCTGGGTAAACGACCCCCAAGTGATATGCGGGGGCTGATCCTTTCAGGGGATCGCTCTCAGGCCGCCCCGGTGGCTCCACCCCAAGGATTATGCCTATGGGAGGTGGGATTCCCCATCTCGGCATTGTGAAATGGGCCTAGAGACCCCTATCCTTAAACGGTTCACGGAGACGGTTTGATAATCGGTTTCCGCCGCCAAGTTCTTAAGTTTTCGAAAGCAGATCTGATGCGTACGTATTCTCCAAAAGCAAGTGAAGTCAAGCGCGAGTGGCACATTGTCGACGCCGAGGGTCTTGTCCTTGGTCGTATGTGCACCGAGATCGCGGCAATTTTGCGCGGCAAGCACAAGCCAATGTTTTCGACACACATGGACACCGGTGACCACGTAGTGATCATCAATGCTTCAAAAATTATTTTGACCAACGGCAAGCAAGACAAAGAGCTTGTTCACGACTACAGCGGTTACCCAGGTGGTCTTCGCACGCAGACATACGGCACCTTGCTCAAGGCAAAGCCTGAAGATGCAATTCGTCGTACCATTCGTGGCATGTTGCCAAAAGGACCACTTGGTCGTCAGATGATCAAGAAACTTAAAGTGCATGCTGGCGCACAACACGGACACGAAGCGCAAGATCCAAAAGTTCTCGTTATCGCTCACGCCAAGGCGCGCTGAGTACCCACAAGTCGAATAGAGGAACAATCATGGGAACAAAGCCACTTACACAAACAACGGGACGCCGCAAAGAAGCAGTTGCGCGTGCACGTTTGCGACCAGGCACTGGCATTGTCACTGTTAACGGTCGCGAGTATGAAAACTATTTTCCAAACGCAGTACACCGCATGGTTGCGTCAGAAGCATTGCATGTAGCCGAAGTTGCAACTGCCTACGATGTCGATTGTGACATTCAGGGTGGCGGCATTGCTGGCCAGGCCGGTGCATTGCGCATGGCAATTGCTCGCTCATTGCTCGAACTTGATCCAGAGCGTCGCGTCTTGTTGCGCAAAGCCGGATTGCTCACACGTGACTCACGTAAAAAAGAGAGCAAGAAGTACGGTCTCAAGAAGGCCCGTAAGGCGCCACAGTACACAAAGCGTTAATTCGCGCTATTGCTTCGCGACTTTGGTCGCGTGGATCGGAAGTGTGTAGATGCTTCGATTTGGAACAGACGGTGTTCGTGGGGTTGCCCTCACTGAACTGACCGAACAATATGTTGCCGACCTTGGCTTTGCGGCGGCCACAGTGTTGTCGCTCAAGCACATTGTGATCGGACGCGACACGCGCGCCTCGGGCCTGGTTTTGCAAACTGCACTTGCGAGTGGATTTGTGGCTGGTGGAGCAACAGTTGAGTTGCTCGGTGTAGCACCAACACCCGCGATTGCATTTGCTGCAGCGCAGCGAGGTTGTGCTGGCGCTGTCGTTACTGCCTCACATAACCCCTTTAGCGACAACGGCGTCAAGATATTTGGCCTCGGTGGCATCAAGCTGACTGACGAACAAGAACGCATGATTGAATCGGCAATGGCAGCGAGCGGTGGGCAACGCATTAATGGACAAAGCAATGGTGTGCCTGTTGCTGCGGTTGCCGAGTCAATCGCGGAGATAAGCGACTATCGCAACAGTATTGAGAGCCTCGTGCCAAGCCGAGCATTTGCCGACATTCGGATTGTGGTCGACTGCGCAAATGGAGCAATGAGTGACGTTGCCCCGTATGTATTTGCGCAACTTGGTGCGACTGTCATTGCAATTCACTGCGAGCCAAATGGCAAAAACATCAACGCAGAATGCGGAGCAACGTATCCAAAAATAATTGGCGAGGCCGTGCGCTTGCATCAGGCGGCAATTGGCTTGGCATTTGACGGCGACGGCGATCGCGTAATTGGTGTTGACCACGTGGGCAATGTTGTCGATGGAGATCACTTGCTTGCCCTTGCCGCAATTGACATGCACGAGCGCAAAGTGCTCGATGGCAACGGTGTTGTTGTGACGGTGATGACCAACGCTGGCTTCCACGAGTCGATGGCAAAGCGTGGAATATCCGTAGTGACGACACCAGTTGGCGACCGAAGTGTGTTGATGGCACTCGAAGAGAACAAGCTTGTACTTGGTGGCGAGCAAAGTGGCCACATCATTTATCGCAAAGACGCAACAACTGGAGATGGGCTTCTTGCTGGTGTGCGCCTTGTTGACTTAGTGCGTCGCAAAAATGTGACGCTGCAGAAACTTGCGCAAGATGCGATGACTTCGTTGCCACAGGTGCTGATCAATGTGCGCGTCGATTCGGTAGCAACCGATCCTGCAACTCAGTTTGCTCAAGAAATTGCTGTGGCCGAGCGCGACCTCAATGGAGTGGGCCGAGTGTTGTTGCGCGCCAGTGGTACGGAACCAATGGTGCGGGTGATGGTTGAAGCCCAATTTGAAGAAACCGCAAATAGCGTGGCGCAACGCTTGGCAGCCAGTGTGATCAAGCGTCTTGGCGGATCTCGGTAGCCTGTAATACATGTGCGGCATCATTTGCATCGTGTCGCGGCCTTCGGCCCGGCCATTGCCATTAGCGGCCGACTTGCTGGATGTACTTGAGAAAGCAATCACGGCCGGCAATATCGGTGCGATTGCGCAATGCGCTGCGCATGTAGCTTTAGTCGACGCGGCTTTGCGCGGCGAATCGGGAACTGCGGCATTGGTCGACAACCTGCAACTCGTGGGTGGGCTTATTTCGCGCCTCGACCAACTCGATGCGATCGCCTTGCAAGCCGAACAGGTGCTGGAAGCTGCAACCGATGTGTCGACGCAAGAGGTTGAGCGCAGGAGTCTTGAATCGATTTCACTTCGGGATGCAACATGGTCGCTACGAAACGATCGTTTGCGCACAGCAAAACTTGTAGGCGAACTTGCTGGCAAGAGTGCAAGTGACAGTGCTCGCAATGCATATTTGTCGATTCAGCAATCATTTTCGGCACTTGACCGCATGGAAGTGCGCGGACGCGACTCTGCTGGCATCAACTTGCTGGTGTGGGGTCACGGCATTGACGCAAGTGATGTCCGAGTGCAGCCACTTCTCAAAGGTCGCACTGATGACAACTTGTTTACATCGGGTTCGGTGCGCGTTGGCGCGGGAAACCGAGCATGGTCATTTGTGTACAAGGCTGCTGCCGAGATTGGCGAGCTTGGCGACAACACACGAGTAATGCGCCAAGCGGTTGTCAATGATGCGTTACTTCGTTTGCTGGTGAGTCAGCCTGGTGCAAAATTGTCGGTGCTCGGGCACACGAGATGGGCGAGTGTTGGCATTATTTCAGAAGCAAATGCGCATCCTGTCAATAGTGAAGAAACTGATGCAAAGTCTGCGATGCCATATTTGGTTGCAGCTCTTAACGGCGATGTTGACAACCATGCTGACATCAAAGTGCGCAACGGCCTCAAGATCGCAGAGCCGATTACGACCGACGCAAAAGTGATTCCTACAGTGGTGGCGCGCAAAAATGCAGCGGGCCTCGACTTGGTCAGTGCATTTCGACAAACGGTTGGCGAGTTTGATGGTTCGGTGGCAATAGCAACTGCGAGTGCAGACGAGCCGAACAAGGTGTTACTCGCACTTCGTGGCAGCGGCCAGGGTTTATATATTGGCCTTGCAGAGGATCGTTTTATTGTTGCAAGCGAGCCATATGGCGTTGTAGAAGAAACCCTCCGATATGTGCGCATGGACGGCGAGGCTTTGAGTGACGCAAACAATCCGTCCAGTCGCGGCCAAGTGATAGTGCTCGACGGCGACCTTGCAGGAACCGTTGATGGCATGACAATGCTTGCTTACGACGGAACCGATTTGGGGTTGAACGAAACGCATGTTGCAATAGCCGAAGTGACTACGCGCGATATTGATCGCGGCGAGCACAAGCATTTCTTGGCAAAAGAGATTGGTGAGGCGCCAGCAAGTTTCCGCAAGACCTTGCGGGGCAAAATTGGCGAGCGCGATGGAAATCTTTTTGCATCGCTCGACACCTCGGTAGTGCCGCAACAAGTGATTGACGCTTTAGCGGCGGGCAAAATTGCACGCATTCGGGTCATTGGCCAGGGCACTGCCGCCATTGCTGGTCGCAGTCTTGTGCAGTTACTGCGCACACTTGTCGATCATCGAGTACAAGTAGATGCATTGCCAGCGACCGAACTGTCTGGTTTTCAGTTGCAACTCGATATGTCTGACACACTGGTGATCGCCATCAGCCAAAGCGGTACAACTACCGACACCAATCGCACTGTTGATTTGGCACGTTCGCGCGGAGCATCTGTGCTCGCCATTGTTAATCGCAGGGGTAGTGAATTGGCGGCCAAAGCCGACGGCGTGTTGTACACATCCGATGGTCGCGACGTAGAGATGAGCGTTGCGAGCACCAAGGCGTTTTATTCACAGGTGTCGGCCGGAGCGTTGCTTGCATGCGCATTGTCGAGTGCACTTGGTTCGGGCACTGACGCTGCTCGGCATCAACTGCTGACCGCATTGCGCACAGTGCCAGATGCAATGAATCGCGTGCTTGAAATGCGCCCACAAATTGCTCAAGCCGCGCGCCAGTTTGCGCCGGCTCGCCGTTACTGGACAGTTGTTGGCAATGGTTTTAATGCAGTTGCAGCCGAGGAAGTACGCATCAAGTTGTCGGAGTTGTCATACAAATCGATTGCTTGTGACATCACAGAAGACAAGAAGCACATTGACTTGTCGTGCGAGCCAATGATTTTTGTTTGCGCTGCTGGTTTGTCGGATGGCACCGCCGCTGACGTTGCCAAAGAGATCGCTATTTTCCGTGCGCACAAAGCATTGCCGATTGTGGTTGCAACGCAAGGTGAGCAACGATTTGATGCTGCAGCTGCAGTGATCTTGGTGCCACAGGTAGACCCGAGCGTTGCATTCATTTTGAGCGTGATGGTGGGACACATCTTTGGTTACGAAGCCGCCCTTGCCATTGACGCCCTTGCACGACCATTGCGGGCGTGTCGCGAAGTTGTTGAACACGCAGTAGAGCGCGGCGGAATTGGCAGTGAACTTCTAGTTAAAGTGCGCGCAGAGATTGGTGCGCCAGCAACACGATTTTTTGATGCACTCACAACTGGCGATTACGACGGAAACCTCGAGCCATCAACTGCCGTGCGCGTGGTAACCATGCTGCGCGACGTGATGGCAAGCGACCCTCTGCAGTCATTTCAAAACAACACTGGCAAGATCAGTTCTCCTGAAGCATTGCTCGATGACTTGACAAGTTCGCTCACACGCTCAATTGACGAACTCACGCGACCAGTCGATGCGATCAAGCACCAAGCGAAAACAGTGACTGTTGGTATTTCGCGTAGCGACGAAGGATTGCTCGATCGCGCACTCGTGCAAGCCGTGCTCAATGCCGGCGTGGCTCGCGACAGGTTGTCGTACAAGACGCTCAAGGTGATTGCCGACTTGGATGCAGCAGTAGCAAGCATTGTCGGCTTTACTCGTTACAGCATTGAAGGAGATATTGGGAGCAACTCTGCAACTGTCAGCGTTGTTGACCGTGGCGGAATATCGCGCGAACTGACATCGAGAGTTGATCGCAATAGCAATTTGGTAGGCACCAAGCATCGTGTTGCCAGCGACCGCAATGTGTTGGTTGCACGTGGAAGGCGCGACGGCCGCACAGTGATCTTCGTGCCCGAAACAAAGGGATCTCTTACCACTGGCATCACGCTGTTGCACGTGTTGTTTCATGATCGTTTGCCAGCTGCCGTCATGCGCACAGTGTTGCAGGGGTATGACGACCGTTTCAATCGTTTGGTCGACTGGGTAACAGAAACCGAAGGCTCATTTAGAGAAGATCGACTCGCCGAAGTGTCGGTAGCCGACCTGCTGATCTTGCCGATCACCGAAACCGCAAACCACTGGCGCACGCCGACAATGGATAACTAGAGCGCCCATGCTTGGCATCGGTATTGACGCTGTAGATATCGATCGATTTCGACGCGCGCTCGATCGCACGCCAAATTTTAGGACTCGTATTTTTACGCCAGACGAACTGCATGGGTTGTCCGGCAAAAATGATGATGCGCCGAGCCTCGCCGCAAGGTTTGCTGCTCGTGAAGCAACGATGAAAGTACTTGGTGTTGGCCTCGGAGCTTTTGATATGCACGATGTGTCGATAGAGCGCCAAGCGAGTGGTCAACCAACATTGATTGTTACTGGCCGAGCGCTTGCGCTTGCTCTCGAAAAGGGAATTTCGCAATGGCACGTGTCGTTGTCGCACACCGCACAGTTAGCGGTTGCAGTAGTCGCTGCAGCATGACGTCGCGATGGGCGTGGGCCGACATCAACTTAAGTGCATTGGCGCACAACGTGCGTGTGTTGCTCACTGATTCTGCACCAAGCGAAGTGTGGGCCGTAGTCAAGGCCAACGCCTATGGACACGGTGCGCTGCAGTGCGCAACAACAGCACTTGAGAGCGGTGCGAGTGGCCTATGTGTGGCGCTTGCAGATGAGGCAATTGCGCTGCGACAAGCCGGCGTGAGTGCACCGATTTTGGTAATGAGTGAACAACCCGCAGATCAACATATGGACATGATTAAGTACGGACTCATTGCAACGTTGTACAACAGAGCAACGATTGAGCACTACGCCAATGCGGCTGAGCAACTCGGTGTAGTTGGTGCAGTACACCTCAAAGTTGATACGGGAATGCACCGAGTTGGCACTGAGCCAAAGCAGGCCGTCGAGATGGCGCAACTCATTGCGACGCAATCATGGTTGCATCTAGACGGGATTTATACGCACCTCGCAACTGCGGATGTTGCTGGGCACGAAGCAACTGCGCGGCAAGTGCGCGAGTTTGATCGCGTGTGTGATGAACTGCAACTCATTGGGCTTTTGCCAAGCCGGATACATATCGCCAACTCGTCTGCGACTATGAATCATGTAGGCAGTGCTGGCGATATGAAGAATGCACCAACGATGACTCGTGTTGGCATTGCCATGTATGGAATTGCTGCTGATGCCACCAGAAACTCGTTTGGCAGCGCATCTGTCGAAAAATTGCAACCAGTGATGTCGTTGAATGCCCGCGTTTCTCACGTGCAATGGCTTGAGGCTGGCGAAGCGGTTTCGTATGGCCTGCATCGCGAGCTCAAACAACGTTCGTGCATCGCGACGTTGCCGATTGGTTATGCCGATGGAGTTTTGCGCAGTCTGTGGACGTCGGGCGAGGTGCTCATCGGCGGTAAACGGCGAGCAATCGCTGGAGTGATCACGATGGATCAGATGATGATCAATTGTGAAGCCGATGACGTGCAAGTAGGCGATGAAGCGGTGCTCATTGGCACCCAAGGCGATTGCCAAGTAACTGTCAATGACTGGGCTCGGCAATTGGGAACGATTGGGTACGAGATTGTGTGTGGCATCAGCGCAAGAGTGCCTCGCAACTACATACGATAAATCGTCCAACTTCTCATGATTCGCCTCAACGTACACAGCATCGATGACACCCGTGACATCGCCCAAGCGATTGCGATGTTGGCGCGTGCGGGCGACATGATCGTGTTGGTTGGCGAAATGGGAAGTGGCAAGACAACGTTTAGTCAACACTTTGCTCACGCGCTCGGTGTAATGGAGCCGGTGACATCACCCACATTTAATTTGCTCCACAACTATGCGGGCGGTCGCTTGAAGTTGCATCATGCCGACCTCTACAGACTTGAGCGCACAGGTGAGTTAGACGATTTGGGTTTGACTGAGTTGCAAGAAGCCGGCGGTGTGATGTTGGTGGAGTGGGGCGATGTTGTGGGTGATGCACTTGGCTCTGGTCTCGTTTTGAAATTGAGTTTTCCCGACGCCGTTGTGTCTGACGATTCTGTGACAGTGCGCCACATTGAAATCGATTGGCGCGGCCTGCAGTGGGAAACACGGTGGGACAAACTTCGCTCCTCGTTGGACACCTGGGCAACTTCATGATTATTTTGTCGATCGACACTGCGACTGACGGGGTGAGTGTTGCAATCGCCGAAGGCACTCGGGTCTTGGCATCTAGCGAAATGCGTAGCGAGAAACAACACGCGGAAGTATTGACACCGATGATCGACTTTGTGCGCAAGCAGGCAGGAGTTTCGTTTGGTGACGTTGGTGCGGTTGCCGTCGACATCGGACCAGGTTTGTTTACCGGAATGCGCGTCGGTATCGCATCGGCAAAAGCAATCGCCCAAGTGCTCGATGTACCGATTATTGGCGTGACAAGTCTTGACATATTGGCAACTGCTGTTGGAGTTACTGGAGATGTGATTGCGTCGGTAATCGACGCCCGACGTGGCGAGGTGTATTGGTCGTTGTATCGGCACATCGATGGCAAGTTGCGTCAGGTGACAAACCCGCAGGCAACCGCAGTAGAAGAATGCGCATTACAAGTCATTGACCGCGGTCAATCGACGTTGTTTGTAGGCAATGGCGCGCTGCGTTATCGCAATGAAATTGAGTTGGTGGTGGCTGGAGTATTGCCGAGTTTTGCATTTGCAGATGACATGGCGGCATCACCGTCGGCTGTTGTGCTTGCCCAGATTGCGCACGAGCGTGCACTGCGCCAAGAGTGGCAAGAGGCCGACTCGTTGGTGCCCGAGTATTTGCGCTTGCCAGACGCCGAAATCAACTGGGCTACGCGGAGTGCGTCATGAGGAGCGACAATCCGGTGCTCCAGATTGCGACCATGCAACGCAAGCACATTCGCGACATCATGCCCATTGAAAACGCGGTGTACCCACGGCCGTGGACCGAGAAGGTATTTACAGAAGAAATTGAAATGATGGGCCGAGGACGGCGTCATTATGTAGTTGCTCACGTTGGCAAAATGCTCGTGGGGTACGGCGGATTGTTGTTTGCCGAAGAAGATGCGCACATCACCAACATTGCTGTGAAACCAGATTGGCATTTGCGTGGGGTAGCAACAGAAATGATGTTGGAGTTGGCTGCCGAAGCACGCAATCGCGAATGTGAGGCTCTCACGCTCGAGGTGCGACACACCAATACTGCAGCACAGGAGTTGTATCGACGATTTGGTTTTGCGCCGGCGGGAATTCGCCAAAAGTATTACGAAAATACCGATGACGCAATTGTGATGTGGTGCACCGACATTCAGAGCGACGAATATTCGCAGCGGCTTGCCAAGATCGTGCAGTCGCGACCGTGAGTGCAAACACGTTGTTCAACGACAGTACGGTGGTGCTTGGCATCGAGACAAGTTGTGACGAGACTGCTGCTGCAGTTGTGATGGGTGGCAACGATGTGTTGTCGTCGGTGGTGGCAACACAAATTGATTTACACGCTCGCTATGGCGGCGTGGTGCCAGAAATTGCGAGCCGCGCACATGTTGAAGCAATGAACGTGGTGATTCGTCAAGCAATCTCGCAATCCGGAGTACCTATTGAGCGCATTGATGCAGTGGCCGCGACGGTCGGGCCAGGGTTGATCGGCGCGTTACTCGTGGGTGTAGCAGCGGCAAAGTCGGTGGCCCTCGTGCTCGACAAACCGTTTGTTGGCGTCAACCATTTGGAAGCGCACTTGTATGCAGCATTGCTCGACGATCCGTATGTCGAGTTTCCGATGCTCGTTGTGTTGGTCTCGGGTGGCAACACCTTGTATGTCGAAATGCGCGGACACGGTGACTTCAGCGTCATTGGCCAAACAATTGACGATGCAGCAGGTGAAGCCTTCGACAAAGTCGCGCGATTTTTAGATCTCGGTCATCCTGGCGGCCCTGCGATCGATCGCATTGCGCTCACTGGCAATGCCGAAGCAATTGATTTTCCACGAGCGATGTTGCACGAAGGGCTCGACGTTTCGTTTAGCGGTCTCAAAACTTCTGTGATCAACTATGTGCGCAAGAACCCAACTGTGTCGACAGCAGATGTGGCGGCATCATTTCAATACGCGGTTGTCGATGTGTTGGCGGCCAAGGCGCGCAAAGCCGCCAAACAGATCGGCGCAAAATCGGTGGCACTCGGTGGCGGTGTTGCAGCCAATTCGTTGCTGCGCAGCACAATGACGACAGTGTGCGCAGAGTCGGGATGGCGACTGGTGTTGCCAAGCATGGCGATGTGCACCGACAATGCAGCCATGATTGCGTCGGCTGGTTGGTACCGTTTAGTTGCCGACGGCCCTTCCAGTTTGGACATGGGCGCGATGCCAAACCTCAGACTCACATGACAAATATCAACTCGACAAATATCAACACCACAACCCCAAACACGACAGTGCCGCGCCTTGCACCATTGCAACTCGGCAACCATTCGGTGTGGCCGCCAGTCGTGCTTGCGCCAATGGCCGGTGTCACGAATGCACCGTTTCGGTCGTTGTGTCGCAAGTTTGGGCCTGGTCTTGTGTATGTCAATGAGATGATGATGGCTACTGGGTTGGTGCACGGCAATCGCAAAACCGACACGATGCTCAAGTTTGGAAGTGACGAAACATTTCGCAGCCTGCAGCTGTATGGCAGTGACCCAGAGATGCTTGCACGAGCAGTCGACAAACTTGGTCGCGCAGATGCAGTCGATCACATCGATCTCAATTTTGGGTGCCCAGCGCCCAAAGTGACTCGTCGCGGTGGTGGAGCAGCCGTGCCACTCAAGCGCCAATTGTTGCGAGCGCTCGTGACTGCTGCTGTAGAAACTGGAAAAAACTACGGCATTCCAATTACGTGCAAGTTTCGCATGGGTATTGACGACGACTTAATTACGTTCGTACAAACAGGTGTGATTTGCGAAGAAGCGGGTGCATCGGCAGTTGCCCTGCATGCACGAACCGCGCGCCAACACTATGCGCCTAGCGCGCATTGGGAAGCGATCAAAGAACTCAAAGACGCTGTCACGAGCATTCCTGTACTTGGCAACGGCGATATCTGGGAAGCAAAAGATGCATTGCGCATGGTTGAACAAACCGGTTGTGACGGTGTGGTCATTGGTCGCGGATGTTTGGGGCGTCCTTGGTTGTTTCGCGACTTGATCGATGCATTTAGTGGCAACCCAATTCAAGCGACACCAAAACTTGGTGATGTGCTTGACGTGATGGTCGAGCATGCAACCGCGTTGTGCGGACACTTGGGTGAAGAGCGCGGCATTCGTGATTTTAGAAAACACACTGGCTGGTATCTCACCGGTTATCCGGTGGGCGGCGAGACACGTCGCAAGTTCAGCGAGATTATGTCGCTCGAAAACTTACGCGAGTTGTGCAGCGCACTCGACCACACGTTGACGATTGTTGAGGGTGGTGAGCGAATTGCGCGCGGTCACACCAACGGCCCAATTCGTGTGGTGTTGCCAGATGGCTATCTCGATGATCTCGATGACATGAGCGTCCCCGACGACGGTCACGTGATGCAACTCAGCGGCGGATAAAGACCACATGGAGTTACCGATACACATTGTTCTCGCGTCTAAGTCGCCACGCAGAGTTGACTTGTTGACACAATTGCTCGATCACCAATTTGGCGAAGGGGTAGTGACCTTCGCGATCGATCCACCAAACATTGACGAGTCGCCACTTGATCGCGAAACACCGATCGCACACGTGCAACGTCTTGCCGTTGCCAAATCTCATGCAGTTGCGCTGAGGTACAAAAGCGGCGCTGTCATCATTGCTGCCGACACGACGGTTGATCTCGACGGCAAAATATTTGGACAACCCGCAGATGAGCAAGATGCTCGAAGAATGCTGAACGAGCTTTCGGGCCGTACGCACCAAGTGCACACCGCCGTCGCTGTGGTGCACCTGGCACAGAACGGAACGATGTTGAGCCAAGCTCACGGTCTTGATTCGGCAGGAGTTTCGATGACCGAGATCACCCCAGACAAGATGGAGTGGTATCTGGCCACCGGAGAGTCGCTGGGCAAAGCCGGCTCTTATGCCGTTCAGGGCGATGGTGGGGCGCTCGTAGAGCGCGTAGAAGGCAGCCTGACCACCGTGATTGGCCTGCCCCTCGACCTGCTTGCAAACCTGCTGGCACAGGTGGATTGTGGTTGGAAAAACGAGGCCTAGGCCCGTATCATTAGCACTCGCAGAGGTCGAGTGCTAACCAAGCGCAAGTCTTATGTGGCAAGTAAAAGACCCAGTTTCAACCGCATGAGACACCGTGTTTCATGCTCTACGGAGGA
>CAXNIQ010000016.1:0-13432 GCA_964202465.1 Ilumatobacteraceae bacterium | reverse complement strand
CTTTAGCAATGAAGTCGCGAACGTCTTCGCTGAATGGAATGATGTCGACTTTTTCGCCGCGCAATTCGGTGACGACCATGCGAACACGACCACCACGAGCACCAACACATGCACCCACTGGATCGACGTTGTGGTCGTTTGGCCAAACGGCAATTTTTGTGCGTTGCCCTGGTTCGCGCGAGCAGGCCTTGATTTCTACAACGCCATCAGCAATTTCTGGTACTTCAAGCTCGAACAATCGCTTGATGAGTCCAGGGTGCGTACGGCTGACAACAATCTGCGGGCCCTTTGGAGTCTTGCGAACTTCGACGATGTATGCCTTGAGACGCGCATTTGGTTCGCGCACTTCGCCTTGCACTTGCTCGGCTTGCGGAAGAAGTGCTTCCACACGACCAAGGTCGAGCAATGTGTACTTCGTGTCTGTTTTTTGAACGATGCCCGAAACAATGTCGCCTTCGCGGTTTGCGTATTCTTCAAACTTGCGATCACGCTCAACTTCGCGGATGCGCTGACTCATCACTTGACGGAAAGTTTGCGCAGCAATACGACCGAGTTCGTCTTTCTTTGGTGTGTCGTCGCGCTCGTTGATCCAGTTGCCGTCATCATCCACGTCGTACGCGGTGAATGTGATGTCCATATTTTCTGGGTTGATACCGACGATTACTTCTTCGGCTGCTCCCTGGCGCTTTTTGTACGCGGTTGCGAGTGCTTCGACGAGCACCTGCAGAAGAGAATCCACGGAAATACCGCGGTCCCCTGCCAGCATGCGGATTGCTTCTGACATATCGAGATTGCTCATGATTCGATGACCTCCGATTGCGTCTTGGTATTCACTTTTGTTGCACCCGACTTTGGAGTTGGGCCCCACTCAAACACTGTGCGAGCGCGATCGATCATGTCGTAACCAATCGTCATCTCAGTAATTTCCTTTGTTGATTTGTCATTCAGCCGTACAACGATGTTGGTGTCGTCGGCCGACAGCAGGACACCTTGCGCACGACGCACTCCGTTGACTGCGGCCGTCAAGCGAAGAGCAACAACTTTGCCAATTTCGCGGGCGAAATGTTTTGGCACACGAAGCGATCGCTCAAGGCCAGGGCTCGTTACTTCAAGCGTGTAATGACCAGGAACTGGATCGCTGTGGTCGAACTCGCGCGAAATGAGGCGTGTGATCAGTGCGATTGACTCCATGTTGACGCCGGCTGGTCCACCCGCAGGGGTATCGACAACCACGCGCAAGATTCCGCCCTGGTATTCGACGTCGTACAACTCAAGACCGAGGTCGGTGACGATGGGAGAAATGAGCAAAGAGACACGATCTACGACAGGATTCAACTTGGTGCTTCCACGTGCTACTGACATGTTCTTTTTCTCCCTTCCCGGCTATCTCTTCAGTGCTTTTTGAGTACTTCTGACAAATTTTGGCTTGTTTTGGGGGTTTGAAACCTCAAAAACATGGCCCGATAATGAACAAAAGGCGTGGGTCGAGACCCACGCCTTCAGCTCGACGAACTTTAAAGGACGCATTCATTATATCCCCGCGAACTAAGGTTCGTCACGGCTCGCCCAACAGGTCAAAGGCATCTAGACGAACTGATTACAGAATAAGTACAGAGTAAAAACGGAGTAAAAACAGAGTAAATTCTGTTGCCAGTAAGCCAAAAACCTCACCCTGAACGAAACGAAGTAACCGCGCGTGATCAACAAAATGTCCACCCTGTTTGTGCGCACCTTGCGCGATAACCCTGTTGACGCCGAGGTTCCGAGCCACCGTCTGCTCGTGCGTGCTGGTTATATACGCCGAGCAGCACCCGGCGGATACACATGGCTTCCACTCGGCTGGCGTGTGTACCAACATGTCGCCGAGATCATTCGTCAAGAGATGGACAACATCGGCGCACAGGAAGTCAATTTTCCTGCCATGTTGCCACGCGAGCCATATGAGGCAACCGGCAGATGGACAGATTATGGCGACAACTTGTTTCGTTTGCAAGATCGTCGAAAGGTCGACTTCTTGCTCGGGCCAACGCACGAAGAGATGTTTACGTTGCTCGTGAAGGATTTGTACTCAAGTTACAAAGACTTACCACTCTCGCTCTATCAGATTCAAACAAAGTTTCGTGACGAAGCACGTCCACGTGGCGGCCTGTTGCGCGGTCGCGAATTTTCGATGAAAGATTCGTACAGCTTCGACATCGACGACGAAGGCCTGCAACAAAGCTACGACGCTCACCGCAATGCCTATGTGCGTATCTTTGAGCGACTTGGGTTGCCATTTGCCATTGTCTCGGCGATGTCTGGTGCCATGGGTGGGTCTCAGTCTGAAGAGTTTTTGTTTCCATGCGAGATCGGCGAAGACACGTTTGTGCAATGCACCAAGTGCGATTACTCTGCCAATACTGAAGCAGTTCGAGTTGGTATTCCTGCGCCAATTGATGCGCAAGCTACTCCGGGGGCACAAGTCTTTGACACGCCAGCCACTCCAACAATTCAAACACTCGTTGATTTGTTTAATTCGCGCGCAGACTTGCAGCGTTCAGATCGTGAGTGGACAGCAGCCGACACACTAAAAAATGTTGTTGTCAACTTGCGACACCCGGATGGTCGCGTTGAAGCGCTAGCTATTGGAGTGCCCGGTGACCGAGAAGTTGACATGAAGCGTCTCGAGGCGCAAGTTTCACCGGCCGAAGTCGTGCCATTTGACGACACACACTTTGCGGCACAACCAAAACTTGTCAAGGGCTACATCGGACCAAACGCACTCGGGTCACAGCACTCAACTGGAGTGCGCTATTTACTCGACCCGCGCATTGCCGAGGGTAGCGAGTGGATCACTGGCGCAAATGCACCAGGCAAGCACGTTGCGCATCTTGTGCATGGCAGAGACTTCACTGCAGATGGAGTAATCGACGTTGCCGAAGTGCGCGACGACGACACATGCCCGTCGTGTGCTTCTGCACTGATTATTAAGCGCGGTATCGAGATTGGTCACGTGTTTCAGTTGGGTCGCAAATACGCAGAAGTCTTGGGCTTAAGCGTGCTCGACAAAAACGGAAAGGCGCAAACCGTGACGATGGGCTCGTACGGCATTGGCGTGTCTCGAGCCGTTGCTGCAATAGCCGAGGCCACGTGCGACGACATTGGGTTGCGTTGGCCGCATGCCATTGCACCATTCAATGTGCACATCGTGATGGCTGGCAAAGAAGACGCTCTGATTACCGATACCGCAAACAATCTCGCACAGATTCTTGACAGCGAAGGAATACGCGTCTTGCTTGACGATCGCGTCGGCGTTTCACCAGGAGTCAAATTCAAAGATGCCGAACTCATTGGCAATCCGATCATCGTGGTTGTTGGCAGAGGCGCTGCCAACGGCGTGGTTGAAGTGCGCGACCGTTTGACGGGCATTGCTAGTGAGGTAGCAATTGCTGATGCTCCAGCCCACGTGAGAAACGCCTGCGCGACGAGATAACGATGCACTTACTGCGCGGCGTTGTCCAGCATTATGACTGGGGCGACCAACAGTTCATCCCTGATTTTCTTGCGACTGAAGCCGACGCCCGTCCTTGGGCCGAATTGTGGTTTGGCACTCACAGAGGTGGACCATCGCTCGTCAAGACACCAAACGGAAGCCAGTCGCTTGCGCAAATTGCCGGCGACCTTTCGTTTCTCGTCAAAATCATCTCGGCCGACAAACCGTTGTCGCTGCAGACTCACCCAACCGACGAACAAGCAGCGAGTGGGTTTCAACAAGAAAACGAGATCGGTATTTCGCTCGATGCACCCCAACGCATCTACCGAGATGCATCAGCAAAACCCGAGCTACTCATTGCACTGACTTCATTTGAAGCCATTTGCGGATTTCGACCAATTGAAGAGACCCTTGAAATATGTAAACGATTTGGCTGGACGCAACTTGGGGAACACCTGCACAACGACGGACTCGCCGAATGTGTTCGCTGGGCATTGACTACCGGTCCACACCAACTTCCCGCACAATTGCCGGCGTGGGCCGGCCGTTTGGCGACAATGTATCCCGGCAATGGCGGCGTGCTCGTCGCGTTGCTGATGCACCATGTGCGACTTGCGCCTGGACAAGCACTTTTTCTTGGCGCAGGCAACGCACATGCATATCTCAACGGCTCAGGTGTTGAAGTGATGTCGTCGTCTGACAACGTGGTGCGTGCGGCCTTCACTAAAAAGTATGTCAGCGTCGACGAGTTCTTGGCCGTTGCTC
The DNA here is from genome assembly GCA_964202465.1 of Ilumatobacteraceae bacterium. GTDB lineage: Bacteria > Actinomycetota > Acidimicrobiia > Acidimicrobiales > Ilumatobacteraceae > UBA3006. The sequence goes on along the minus strand of CAXNIQ010000016.1, from coordinate 9,195 downwards.
GTTTTGAACCGATCCCCTCGCCCGTCGTCGACGCTTCACTGCTGAGTCCTGGTCGATTTACATACCCGGTCTCTACATCTCGTTTCGGTGTTGAACGCATTGAAGTTACAGGTGAATTGACCATCAAGTCGACTCATCAAGCAGAGATTTTGGTCTGCACTGCTGGTGATGCCAGCTCGATCAGGCGAGGTCAGGCATGTGTATTGCGCAGCAATGAATCGGTGCAACTCTCGGGCACCGCAACCGTGTTTCGCACATGGGGAACGCATTGAGGCTGCGGGTACGCAGTGTTTTCACCGTTGTCATTGTTGCACTTATTTCATGTATTTTTGTCGCAGACAGTGCGCGTGCAGATGAGCCAGCGCACACACTGTTGATACTTGGAGACAGCATTACTTGGGGCGCTAACTACAAAGGGTTTGGCAATGTGACGCCACAGCTTGAGGCTCTTGGCACATTTAACAAAGTAATTGTGGACGGAGCGTTCTCGCGCAATATCAGCGGCCCTGCCAACACGCTTCACAACGGCGTCAAGACGTATGCCAAATACTTGAAGGCAAAGGTACTCCCCTCGGCGGTCATCGTGGCGCTTGGTAGCAACGACTTGCAAGGCTCAATCAAAGTGCGGTACTACGAAGATCGAATTCGAGAATTGCTGACACTGATTGGTGACATTCCAGTGGCTTGGGTCAATGTGTTGCGACTGGATAGCCAGTACTACATTCGTGCATCGACAGTGTTTAACAGAGTGCTCAATCGTGTTGCGCTTGACTACCCAAATGTTTCTGTGGTCGACTGGCATGCAATGATTACTTCAAACCCCAAGTGGTTTGAATTTGACAAACTGCACTTACAGCGTGTTGGGTATCGAGCGCGCGCAACTGTCTATGTAGAGATTGCCCAAAACTTGTGGAATGTGGTTGTGCCTACTACAACAACAACTATTACAACTACAACCACGACAATTGTCGCAGCGACGACCATTCCTGGCTAGTTGCTAGTTGCCGGCGACTTTTTTGCGAATCTCAACAATTTTTTCATCGGCATGATTGACATCATCACCTTGTTCTTTGAGCAACATATTGCGATCTTTGGCTGCTTCTCGCTCGGCTAAGGCAGTATCAACTCGCGCTACTGCAGCATCCACACCGTGTTCGTGAATATACGTGGCCCAGTCGATCAGCGCTTCGACCATTTCCGACTCTGGCACCACTGCCACATTGCGACCCTTGACAAACAAGTGACCACGTTTATTGCCTGCTGCTATACCGAGGTCGGCTTCGCGCGCTTCACCTGGGCCATTGACCACACAACCCATAACTGCAATTTGTAACGGAATCTTTTTGTCTGCAAATGCTGCTTGTGCACGATTGGCAACATCGATCACGTCGATCTCTGCTCGCCCGCAACTCGGGCAAGCAATCAAGTCGACATTCTTGCGCTCTCGCAATCCCAACGACTCGAGCAATTGTCTGCCTGCTCGCGCTTCTTCAACTGGGTCTGCAGTCAGGCTGTATCGAATCGTGTCACCGATGCCCTCCATGAGCAGCGTCGAGATTCCTGCTGTGGCTTTGATCAATCCACCGGGCAATGGCCCAGCTTCAGTGACTCCAAGATGCAGCGGATGATTGGTTACTTCGCTCAATTGGCGATATGCCTCAATCATCAGGGGAACGTTGGAAGCCTTGACAGAGATCTTGATCAAATCAAAATCAACTTCTTCGAAATATGCAATTTCTTGCAGAGCCGACTCGACCATCGCTTCTGCGGTCAAGCCACCGTATTTCTCGTACAAGGCTGGGTCGAGTGATCCACCATTGACGCCAATTCGAATAGGCACCTTGCGATCGCGAGCCTCTGTGGCGACTGCTTTGATGTGTTCTGGTTTACGAATATTGCCAGGATTGAGACGCAATCCATGCACACCCGCTTCCATTGCAGCTAACGCCATCTTGTATTGATGATGAATGTCGGCGATGATCGGCACTGGCGAGCGCGGAACAATTTGGGCAAGACCTTCTGCTGCTTCTGGTTCGTTGCACGTGCAGCGCACAATGTCGCAACCTGCAGCGGCAAGCGCATAAATCTGCTGCAGCGTGCCTTCAACATCGGCCGTTTTTGTGATCGTCATGGACTGAATGCTGATCGGCGCATTCCCGCCAACGGCTACTTTGCCTACAGAGATCTGGCGCGTTTGGCGCCTCGCATATGCGGTCATGAATACCAGTTTGTCATCACGGAATAGGTCTGCAACATTTTGGCGGAGCTATTTTCAACGAATTGGCTGTGTCACATCGAGATAGAGACCCACAACAAGCAACACTGCAAGGAGTCCGACAACCATCGTGGCAACGGGCACCATTTTGCCTACATCGGCGCGATACGGCTTGTTACGTCGTGAACGAAATCTTTCGTAGGTTGCAATTGCCGCATGCCCGCCGTCAAAAGGCAGCAAAGGAAACATGTTAAACACTCCGACAAACACGTTCACACTGGCAAGCAACAGGAGCACGCCTTTGAATCCGTCTTGTCGCCCAATTTCACCACCTAGTTGGCTTGCGCCGACAACAGTGCCAGGACGTGTTGCCGGGTCGGCACTGTCGTCAACAACACTATTGAAAATATTTATTGGATTGAGCACCACAAACACACCCACGACTGATCGACCAGCTGTCACGACCAAATCTTGTGTTGCATAGCCAACGGCCTTGATCGGATTGACCCGTACGTAGTCGAGAGACCAACTCGATACTCCAAAATATGCAATCGACTCATCAATGGGGTTATTGCCAAGTGTGATCGTCAATGTGATTGGTTTGCCAGCACGCTCGACGACCACCGAAACCTCTTGACCAGGAGTCTTGGAAACTATTTGATTCACAAATTGCTCGCGTGTCAACACGACCACTCCATCGATCTCGCGCACGATGTCATCTACTTCGACACCCGACTGTTGTGCAGGCGAGTCTGGAGCAGGTGCTGACATCACCACCACATTTCCGGTCTCGCTATAACGACCGGAAATTGTGTACACGCCAAAAAATAAAACGAGTGCAATAACGAAATGCATCAATGATCCAGCAGTAATAACAAGCAGACGCTTTGGATAGGACTGCGCTCGATACGCACGCGGCTCATCATTTGGGTCGCACTCATCGAGATTGTTCATGCCCACAATTCGTACAAAGGCACCAAGCGGCAATGCCCTGATGCCGTACTCAACCTCGCCCCGCTGCTTGCTCCACAACCGTGGGCCAAAGCCCATGAAGAACTGGGTTACCTTCATGCCCGTGCGGCGAGCAGTCACAAAATGTCCCAACTCGTGGAGGAAGACCGACACGATTAATCCAACGACAAACACGAGCGTCCAAGGATTGGTAAATCCAAGCCACACAATGAGTCCGACGAGAACACAACTACCAACCAAGGTGGTGCGCCTGTCGTTGTTGCGGTTGGGCTGATCGACCGTGTCGCCACCGGCAACAATCTCGTTGCGAAACTTGTTATAAAAAGAACTCATTGTCCCAAAACCTCAGTTGCAAATCTGCGCGCTGCTGCGTCAGCCAACAAAATATCGTCGACGGTTGTGGGCAAAATTCCATCGTGATGTTGCATCGCTTGTTCAATTACTGAAGCAATCCTCGACCACGAGATGCGACCCGCAAGAAACGCTTCAACAGCAATTTCATTGGCTGCACTCAGCCATGCAGGAGCAGTCCCGCCAATACTGCCCGCCTGATACGCAAGATCGAGACAGCGAAATGTTGCGCGATCAGGCTCTTCAAAATCAAGCCGACTCAGAGTTTTCCAGTCGATAGCACCAAAGGCAATGTGTGAACGGGAAGGAAACCCGAGCGCGTAGGCAATTGGAAGCCGCATGTCGGGCATTGACAACTGCGCGACGACTGCACCATCAGTGAACTCGACCATTGAGTGCACAACAGATTGCGGGTGAACAACAACGTCAATGTCACCAAAACTCACACCAAATAATTCATGAGCCTCAATAACTTCCAAGCCCTTATTCATCAGCGTCGATGAATCGACAGTGATCTTTGGACCCATTGACCATGTTGGATGCTTGAGCGCATCTGCGATTGTCACATGCTGCAACGAATCAGCAGATCGTCCGCGAAATGGTCCGCCACTTGCAGTCAGCAAGAGGCGATGCACTTCGCGATCTGTGTCGAGCGACGATCTCAGGCATTGATGAATTGCACAGTGTTCGCTGTCGACAGGCACGATGACCGCACCAGCAATCTTGCGCAATGGCTGCACAATTGGACCAGCAGCTATCAGGCTCTCTTTATTTGCCAACGCCAGTCGTTTGCCATGCTGCAATGTCGCCATCGTCACCGATAATCCGGCAAATCCGACCACGCCATTGACAACAACATCGGCATCTCGTGCAAGCTCTGCGAGGTCTGCAACAACCTCAACACCAGGTAGTGCCTGTGCAACTTTCTTTCGGGCCGCTTCATTGCTGACCGCAACCATTTTGGGTCTGCACAATTTGGCTTGAGCAATCACAGCGTCGACCGATGAGCCGACACCGAGTCCTACTACTTCGTACTCACCACCGCTACGCGAAATGACATCAATGGTCTGAGTTCCGATTGAGCCAGTTGATCCGGCAATTGCAACACGCACGACCGACATCTGTTCAGTCTGTCAGCGAATTGGGTGGTTCAGCTCCAGGGCGCGATGACGAGGGCGAGATAATAAGCAGCGGGCAACACGAAGAGCAGACTGTCAAAGCGATCCAATACTCCCCCGTGTCCACGCAGTACTGTGCCGAAATCCTTGATGTTGAGGTTGCGCTTAAACATCGATTCGGCAAGGTCTCCAAGCGGCGCCATGATCGAAATCACTATCGCCAGTGCGATCCACTCGCTCAGACTGTTCCACGTAGTGCTCTGCATCCCAACCGCGAGGACAGCCAAAAATGTGCCGATTGTCCCGCCGATCAGGCCTTCGACTGATTTTGCAGGGCTGATCCAATCTCGCAGTGGTGTTCGTCCAACTGCATTGCCAACAAAATATGCGGCCATGTCATTGGCAATTACTCCGATAACGATGATGAACAGCGTGTCGGTGCCTACATGCACAAATCCTGGGCCATTGGCTGTCGAGAAACGCAAAATCAATGCGGCATACGAACTCATCAAGCCAATCCAGAGCATCGCAAGCATCATGATGGCGGTGTTTGGCACTGGTCCAGACTCGATGCCGTCGCTACCCACAAACACCACGACTGCGGCAATAAATCCAAACACGAGAACAAGCGGTAATGCGGCATCGCCTATCCAGTACGCGCACAATGGCGCAGCCACACAACCAATTACACCAATCACTGTCGATGGTCGGTATCCGCTCACATTGGCTTGAGTAAAGAATTCGAATGCAGCAACTCCGATAAGAATTGCGACAAAAACTATTACTGCAGCAGGACGCCACATTAATGAAGCAATAAAGACTGCAGCAAGGAGCGCACCAACCGCCGTTGCAGTTGGCAAGTCGCGGCCAGCACCAGCAGTGTCTTTGCCGCGCCGCATTGACCCAGTCGGTGCACCAACTGATGAGCGACGAGCGCGTGTGACTTGTGCGCCTCGCGAAGATCCAGACGCGGATCCAGACAGCGCACTTCGACCAGTCGAGCGTGAGGCCGGTCGTGATTGTGCTCCAGATGCATCTTGAGCAACTGGTCGACGGGATTCGTTGGTTGGGTCAGTGCCAATAACAATGCGACCTTCACGGCGTGGCGCACTCACCGGTGGTGGCGTAGTGGTTTGAAACGAAGGTCGACGAGCCCCTGTTGATGCGCTTGGGTCTGGTTCGTTGTATGCAGACCACACATCGGTGTTGTCGTCAGTGTCATTGTCGGTATTGTTTGCGCCAATAGCGACGCGACGAGCTGGTTGATCGTCGGACTTTTTAAAGCGTGGTACTTCCCCTGTCGGTGGCTCTGTCCAGTGCGGAAGTTGCTCGGTGTCATTTGCGCCAAACGCAAGCGCAGGACCACTGTCATCAGTCTCTGCAAACTTGACTACGCCAAACTCATCACCGAAGTCGATAGTTGGATCTACACCGTTCGTGTCATCATCCGAATTGCGACCTCTATTGTCATTGCTCATGAGATGTCTCCCTACACTTCGAGTAGTTCTATTTCCTTACGGCTAAATGCTTTATCAATGGCTTCAACATTGTCGTGCGTGAGTTTTTCTAGTTCTTTTTCAGCACGATCTAAATCATCTTTGGAAATGTCACCAGCCTTTTCGGCAGTCTCCAATGCTTTGCGTGCATCTCGTCGTACGTTTCGCAACGCAATTCTTCCGTCTTCGGCCATATTCTTGACAACCTTGACATACTCTTTGCGTCGTTCTTCGGTGAGCATTGGAAAACTCAAGCGAACGACGACGCCGTCATTACCTGGTGTCACACCTAAGTCACTCGACTGAATCGCTTTTTCGATAGCCGCAATCGAACCACGGTCGTGGGGCTTGATAACGAGCGTGCGCGCATCTGGCACCTGAAATGAGGCAAGCTGCACCATCGGCACGGTTGCGCCGTAGTACTCAACGGCAATCTTTTCAACAAGATTGGATGTGGCACGGCCTGTGCGAACCCCCAAAAACTGCGACTGCACATGCTCTAAAGCCTTGGCCATACCATCCATGGCCTCGAGCAACGTTTCTTCAATCACCCGACCAGCGTACCTATTTCCTCACCTCTGAGTATGGACTGGATGTTTCCACGCTCCAGCAGGTTGAAAACCACGATTGGCAAATTGTTGTCACGACAGAAGGTAATCGCTGTCGAGTCCATGACCTTGAGACCTTTGTTAATTACATCGAGGTACGAAATGTGCGAATACTTGGTGGCAGTCGGATCGAGCTTTGGGTCGGCTGTGTACACGCCATCCACACCAGAGTGTGTTCCCTTCAAAATTGCCTGTGCCGATATTTCTGCGGCACGCAATGCTGCGGCTGTGTCGGTTGTAAAGAATGGGTTGCCCGTCCCGCCAGCCAAAATGACGACGCGACCTTTTTCAAGGTGACGCTCTGCGCGACGACGAATGTATGGCTCGGCGACTTTTGGCATCTCAACTGCAGACATCACACGCGATGATTGCCCCACTCGCTCAAGTGCGTCTTGAAATGCGAGTGCGTTCATCACTGTTGCGATCATTCCCATGTAGTCGGCTTGCGCTTGATCCATTCCTTGACCAGCACCTTTGACACCTCGCCAAAAGTTTCCACCGCCAACTACCACTGCAATGTCGACACCAAACTCTTGACGCGCCTCATGCAACTCAGTTGCAACTTGATGCAACACGTCATTGTCCAAACCAAAACCTGTTGACTCTGCCAATGCTTCGCCAGACAACTTGAGCACGATGCGATTCCATCGCGGAGTTGAAGGTGATTGGGATGCCATATCTAGGTACTAGTTTTAGCCGATTTCCACCTGTGAGTAACGAACAATGGTCGATTTGCCAATAATTTGAGCAACGGACTGCTTGTCGTCTTTGGCGTATGGCTGCTCGAGCAATGCGATGTCTTTGAAGAAACCTTGCACTCGGCCCTCAACAATCTTGCCAATTGCGGCTTCTGGCTTGCCTTCGTTGCGCGTCACGACTTCGAGGGTTGCCCGCTCTGCATCGATCACGTCTTGAGGGACATCGCTCTTGGCCATGTATTTTGGTCGAGCAAAGGCAATATGCACCGCAATGTCGTGTGCCATTTCTTGAGTTGCACCGCTCATCTCGACAAGCACGCCGTTTACACAGCGGCCGCCTTGCATGTGCATGTACGAATCCAAAAGGTTTCCTGCTGCGGCTTCAAATCGGATTACCTCACCGATTTCGATGCGCTCCTTGAGCAAAATCTTGAGGTCATCAAATTGGGCTGTGCGCTCGCCTACTGCGTCGACACCTTTGTCTGCAACCAAGTTGACCATGACATCTGCTTCAGCAATGAAGTGTTCGCTGCTTGCAACAAAGTCTGTCTCGCACTTGAGTTTGACAATTGCGCCAACGTTGCCCTTGATCAACAATGCAACGAGACCTTGAGCGTTTTCACGATCGTCACGCTTTGCACTTGCAGCAAGACCCTTTTCGCGCAACCACAACTTGGATGCTTCCATGTCGCCATTGTTTGTTTCGAGTGCCTTCTTGCAGTCCATCATTCCGGCGCCGCTTGCTTGGCGAAGGGCTTGCACATCTTTTGCGGTAAACGACATCGAGATCAGCCTTCCGACTTCGTCTCGCCAGCAGATGCAACGCGTGCATCTCGCTCGGCTTGTGCTGCGGTGGCTGCTGCGCGTGCTGCTTCTTGCGATGCATCAAACGCTGCTTGTTCTTCGGCATTGCGTGTTACTGGTGCCGCGGTTGTTGCTGCAGCACTTGCACGGCCCGAAGTTTTTTCGGCGATGAATTGACCTTCAATGACTGCTTCGCAAATCATTCGTGACATCAATTCGTTCGCACGAATTGCATCATCGTTGCCAGGAATTGGAAATTGGACCAAGTCTGGGTTGACGTTGGTGTCGACAATGGCGATGACTGGAATACCAAGCTTGTTGGCTTCAGTAACAGCAATGTGCTCTTTGACAGTGTCAATGATGAACACTGCGGTTGGCAACTTGCTCATCGAACGAATACCCGACAAGTTCTTTTGCAACTTCACGAGTTCGCGACTGATCAACAGCGCTTCCTTTTTTGGCATCACTTCAAACTCACCAGATGTGCCCATGCGCTCGTACTCTTGCATTTTGTTGACGCGCTTAGAAATGGTGTCGAAGTTGGTGAGCATGCCACCCAGCCAACGCTCATTCACATGCGACATGCCGCACTTTTCCGAGAAAAACTTAATTGGGTCTTGAGCCTGCTTCTTTGTGCCAATAAACAAAATCGTTCCGCCGTTGGCGACCATGTCACGAACATATTTGTAGGCAGTATCAACGCGGTCGAGTGTTTGCTCGAGGTCGATGATGTAGATGCCGTTGCGCTCTCCGAAAATGAACCGCTTCATCCGTGGGTTCCAACGATGGGTTTGGTGTCCGAAGTGGACGCCTGCCTCAAGCATTTGACGCATGCTGATAATGGACATGATTCTCTCCTCCCCTGTGGTTAATTCGCGAACCCCTGCGCTTTACAACGACCACAGGATGGGGCTCACGTGAATGACGTGAATA
>CAXNIQ010000015.1:0-13455 GCA_964202465.1 Ilumatobacteraceae bacterium | reverse complement strand
GTCCTTCGCCAAATGGAAACTCGCGCACGAGTGTTTGTGCATTTGCAGTGCTTGGCATGAAGTCTGCTGCGCAACCAAGTGCTTGTTCGGTGGCCGCACCTACTGCTGCGATTTTTGGTCGCCGTGCATCACTTGTAGCCAAAGACTTGATGAACGATGCAATACTTTGTGCGCCGTTTGCCGATGTAACGACTATCCAGTCGTAGTCGTCGGCACGCTCTAGGGCGGCTTTTAATTTGCGCCCACCATCACTTGGACCAACAATCTTGATCAGTGGTACCAACAACACGTTGACACCAACTTCAACCAACAACTCTGCAAGTTCGCTCGACTGCTCAATAGGTCGTGTCAGAACAATTGTCTTGCCGGCCAGATTTGTCATTGAAGTTTGCTTCGGCACTGCGTCGCGATGTTGCGCGCCAATTGCAACCTGTCATCAATGCCAGCAACTGACTGTGCGAGTATGACATGGCGGTCACTTGCTTTGTCGCCCGTGGCCATAAACGCAGTAAAAACATCTTGTGCATCCAAATGTGCACCAATTGGCATATTGCATCCTGCACCCAACTCGGCCAAAAAGGCACGCTCCATTTCAACAGCGCGACGAGTCAAAGCATGATCAATCGCAGCGAGTGCGCCATGCGTTGCAGAGTCGTCTACCCGACACTCCACTGCCACACATCCCTGACCAATCATGGGCACAACAACACTTGGGTCAAGAATTTGTGCGATCTGATCGGTCAGCCCAAGTACTTCAAGTGCAGCTACTGCCATCACGATTGCACCACCTGCAGGAACCTTGCCAAGCCTGGTGTTGATGTTGCCACGCAAGTCAACAAACGTAAGATCGGGTCGAAGCGTGAGCAACTGTGCACGACGTCGCACCGAACCAGTCGCCACGGTCGCACCCACTGCAAGACCATCCAACGTGTTGCCGACCAATGCATCGCGCGCATCTCGTCGTGTGCACCACGCACCAACAACAAGTCCTTCGGTTTGCAAAGAAGGCAAATCCTTCGCAGAGTGCACTGCCAAATCTGCGTGACCATCAAGAACCGCTTGTTGCACTTCTTTTACAAAAATGCCCTGACCGCCAATTTGGTGTAGAGGAACATCTCGCTTGATGTCGCCAAGGGTTTCTACAAAAACGAGTTCGGTTTGCTCGCCAGTTGTTGTAGATATTGCGTTGGCAACTACTTGTGCTTGAGTGCGGGCTTGTGCACTCGAGCGAGTTGCAAGACGAATCATTCGATTTCGAAGAGATCGCGCAGTGCTGCGGCGATGCGCTCGCCTTGTGGAGTACCAGCACTGTTTTTGAGTTGGATAGACGGGGTGTGCAGCAATTTAGCGATAACCGACTTGCTCATCGCTTCAACAAGTTCGCGCTGTTCTGGCGTAAGTCCAGACATGCGCGCAGCAAATCTTTCCATTTCAGCGCGGCGTATATTTTCTGCTCGTTCATGCAATTCGGCAACAAGTGGTGCAGCCTGTCGCGCAATTGACTCCAGTGTGAAGCGTTCTACTTCCTCGACAATGATCGTGCGTACTGCATCGGCTTCATTGTTGCGCGCGTTGATGCCAACCTGTGCCCAGTCACGCAAGTCATACAAATCGCGCAGCGTAACGTTTGCGATGTTGCTTACCGAGTGCTCAACATCGCGCGGCATTGCAATATCAACGATGAGCAAGGGAGAGATCGGAGATTCGCCTCGAACCGATCGCACCAATTCTGCGGTGATGATTGGCTCGGTTGCGCCTGTGCATGTCAGCACTACATCGGCAACACCAAGCGCACTTGCCAATTCTGAAATAGGGCTCACAACCGCGCCAACAGTTGCGGCGAGTTGTTCTGCGCGCTCTGTATTGCGATTCATTACCGTGACCGAGGCGGCGCCGGCACTTGACAATGCGCGTGCAATGCCGGCACCCATGTCGCCAGCGCCAACAACGAGAACGCTGCGACCCTGCATAGTTCCCAACAATTCTTTTGCCATCTCAACAGCAGCATGAGAAATGGATGTTGTTGACTTGCTGATTCCTGTTTCGTTTCGCGCACGCTTACCCACTTCGAGTGCCTGGCGAAACAACATGTTGAGCGTTGTTCTCGAAGTCTGCTCAATTCGTGCCAAATCCCATGCATCGCGCACTTGTCCGAGTATCTCGGTCTCGCCAATAACAGCAGAGTCAAGACCAGAAGCCACTTCAAACAAATGTGACACCGCAGCCTCATCATGCTGGCTGTAGAAATGCGGATGCAGTTCGTCGGGAGTCAACCCGGAGAGTTCACAAAAGAAGTCGCGAACATCGGCGTATGCACCATGAAACTTCTCTGCAACCACATACACCTCGGTGCGATTGCATGTCGAGAGCAACACGGTTTCGCGCACGTTGTCGCGCGAAACTAAACCATGCAGTGCCTTCGTGAGTGAATCTTGAGCAACAGCAACGCGCTCAATTACATCGAGCGGTGCAGAACGATGGTTGACACCGAGAACAACTATTGACATACGACCGGCCGGTGGAGTTGCTCGTAATAACCAAGTATCTGAAGTTCCATTCCAAAATCAACACTGCGCACCGAGACATCGTTGGGCATAGTCAACCCAATCGCGGCAAAATTGAGTATCGATTTGATGCCAGCAGCAACAAGCAACTCTGCTGCACACTGAGCAGATGCCGGCGGCGTTGCAATCAATCCGATTGTGACATTGTCGTCGTTGACGATCGACTTCAGGTCGTCAATGTGACGAACAATTATTCCACCAACTTTTTTTCCGACTTTGGCATCGTCAATGTCAACAACAGACGACACAACAAATCCACGTGAAGAAAAGCCGCTGTAATTTGTGAGCGCATTACCAAGATTGCCAGCACCGACTACAACAACCTTCCAGTCATTCAACAATCCGAGTTCGCGCTTAATTTGATAGACGAGATACGCAACGTCATACCCAACTCCACGCGTTCCATAACTCCCTAAGTACGACAAATCTTTGCGCACTTTGGCTGCATTAAGACCGGCAAGCGCTGCGAGTTGATCACTCGATACCTGCAAGACACCATCTGTTATCGACTTGTTTAGAATCTGCAAGTACACAGGCAAGCGAGTAACCGCAGCGTCGGGGATTCGTCGTCGAAGGGCCTCTGGACGAGCTGGGGACTTCACAAGTTCTGCCACACTAGGAAGGGTAGGCGTTCGTGCATGATTTCACGAAGTCCGTGCCCCATCGCCAGTCCCATTGGGCACAAGACATCCGTCACTTTCCGTACATTCTGAAGACCATTTTGCCCAACTAGCCTGCGCCAATGATCTTGGCCGAAATTATCGGTGCTCCAACTTTGCACAGCGAACTCAACTCTTCATTGGCTGGTGCTGCCACGCTCGTTGCAGGCGCCTTCACTCTCAGCACATTCGACCGCTGGCTGCGTCGACGCCAGCCTCACGAATTGGCGTGGTCAATTGCGATGGGTCTGTTTGTCGTCGGCTCAAGTGCATTGTGGTGGGCAGAGAGTTGTGGCTGGAACATATTGGCATTCCGAATTTTTTTCTTGGCCGGTGCAGTACTCAACGTGGCATGGTTGGCGCTCGGCACCGTCTACTTGCTTGTCGATGTTCGTGCCGGAAACATTGCGCGCGCATGGCTTGTGTGGTTGTCGGGTTTTGCAACAGGCGTGGTGATGCTTGCACCAACAAAAGTGAATGTTGTTGCTACCGAGTTTCCAACTGGACGCAATATTTTCGGTGCAGCGCCGCGTGTGCTTGCAGCGGTCGGATCAGGCGTACCTGCTGTATTCATCATCATTGGTGCTCTGTGGTCTGCATGGCGAGTTGTTCGGCATAAAAATCCAGCGGCATCACAGAGCGCTACCAGAACAGTGACGTCCCCAACGCGTCTCGCACTCGGCAACGTACTGATCGCTGTTGGCACTCTCGTGTTGTCGGCAAGTGGCACACTCGCTGGCCGACTAGGTCAAGACCGCGCATTTGCAATTACGTTGCTCGTAGGAGTTTCTATTCTGTTTAGTGGATTCTTGGTTGCGAGTAACTCAACGTTTAGCGCATCATCAGCGATAAAACGCCTGCACCCAGAATTGCTACGAGCAACAAACCAATAACAAGTGTCGTGGCTGGTCTCATAGTGCGATCTTACGCCTAAATCCTTGATGATATTTTATTTTTTGGTGCCTATGCGCACCGATGTTGCTACGCCTGCACCAGCACTTGGGTCTTGAGCAATCACGACCATGTCGGTTGGTCCAAGTTGCAGTTCGATTGCAGCCGACCCGCGATCGACACACAATGCCAACATGCCATATGAGTCAATGACAAAACCAATGCCTCCGCCGATGTCGGCGAAGTTGCGCACAACTGGCACCGAGCGCACAATCTGAGTAGTTGGATCTGATGCGCCAATAATGATTCGCAGTGGTGAGCCCCACTTGTCAATATCTTCGGGTCCAACATTTAATTGGCAGTTGCCAAAACGATCCACCCAAGTCACTTCGCTCAGCAACTGACCACCCTCTTCGCGCGGCAGTGGCACAACGCCTGGCAATAACAAACTTGGGTCGATTTCGTCACCCAAATCGGTGAGCGCAACTCCGTTGCACAGATGCGCTGCGGCAGGAGCAAAAATATCGCGCCCTGCAAACGTGTCACCTGGCGAAGCCAGCTGATAAGTGGGATTATTGAGCACCACAGCCTGATCTGGCCCACCTGCAAGTGCGACTGCCCCTGGAAGAAGTCCATTATCTGGACCAATAAACACGCCCTTGCCGCCACCAACCGAAATGGCGATTGCACGTCGTGACCCACCAACACCCGGATCGACTACCGCGAGCACAACGCCTGTTGGCACATACGGCACACATCGTGCAAGGGCAAGTGAACCAGCGCGCACGTCAAATGGGTTTACGTCATGCACAAGATCAATCACGTTGACATGTGGTGCGATGTCGGCAATCACCGATTTGACGACGCCAACAAATTCGTCTTGCGTTCCGTAGTCGGAAAGAAATGAAACGTGAGAAAATGTATGCATCACGAAAAACTCACACGCTGAAAACTGTCCTGAGATACACGAATGGACCGGTGCCAACCCCCCGACGGCACCGGTCCAAACGGCGCGCTCTTGCGAGCGCGACTCCCAGTTGGGGGGTAAACCCCTGCTGGAAACTGTGACCTAGGCCATACCCTACGCACATTGTTGCAAAGTTCAATCATTTTTGACTGCAAAATTTTATGACCCCATTTCGCGACTGCGCGATACTGCAGCCTGCACAGTTGCCTCAATGGCATCCCTAATACCAGCTCGCTCAAACGCTTGTATTGCAGCCGCTGTAACACCATTTGGTGATGTCACATTTGCGCGTAACTGCGCTGGCGTTTCGGCTGACTGCTGCAACAATCGAGCCGAACCCACAAGTAACTGGCGCACGAGTGCATCGGCCACATCGGTCGACAAGCCTGCAGTAACCCCCGAAGACATGAGTGCCTCAGCAATCAAAAATATATAGGCAGGGCCCGACCCAGAAATCGCAGTAACAGCATCGAGAAGATTTTCGTCAACACGGACCACTGTGCCAACTGCGCCAAGCACCGACTCGGCCCAAGCGATATCGGTCTCGGTGCACTGTGATGAACCACTGATTCCTGATGCACCTTCACCAACGAGTGCTGGCGTGTTTGGCATTGCACGCACCACTGCAGTTTTTGTGCCGGCAGCAGCTTGCAAAGTTGCAAGTCCAATTCCGGCAGCAATCGAAAGCACACGAGTTGCTCCGGCCTGCGATAGATCTGCACACGTTTGCGCTGCAGCAGGCGGCTTGACAGCTATTACTCCTGCTGTGCACGCAACAATTTTTTCTGAGGCAACAATTCCTGGATACATCGAAATGAGTTGGTCTCGTCTTGCGCTCGACGTTTCCACAACCGTGATCAGCGATGCAGGCCACCCAGCTTTGAGCAACCCCGCGACAAGTGCGGCCCCCATATTGCCTCCACCAACAAACGTGATGGGAGTGCGAGCCACAAGATTCATTGTGGTCAGGCTAGCGAGATGCGTCCGAGCCACTCAACCGACTTCCCCGACCGTTGAAGGCTCGGAACGCACCCCTATGTGTACGGTCAATCGGAGATTCGGCTGTTGAATCGACTGGCAAATCCGATCTGCAAAAACCCTTTGAAATACTGCTCCACCGTGGAATAGAGGGTCCCAATTGCCCGATCGATTTCAGACTCGGTGATTGTGCCAATAAGCAGTTCGCCCCTCAAAAAGATGGCGTCTTCTGCACCAATCGAAAAATGTGCTCCGACAAGTTTTTCATTGCGCCGCAGCAACGACTCATACAATATTTCGGCATTCTCTTCGGGGGCCGGCATTACATATGTTTCATAGCGCAAAGTTCGCTGACCCAATGTCAGCCACACTGTCGTAAATTCTTTTTCTTCCCCTTGCATTCGCACATACCAACGAATGTCGCCCTCGATGCTTCGATCAACAGCAAGGATTGCTGGATTGTGCGCCTGAAGATGTGCCAACCATTCGTCTATTTGATGCTCGACACGTGTCATTGCTGCATCGTCAAACAGATCGCTCACTATTTGCAAGCCACCAATTCGCGCTCGAGCAGTTGCGCATACACGGTGCGCACGGTGAGCGCCGCAGACTTCCATGAATACGCTTTGGCCCGCTCGGCAGCAGCAGTGCCCATGGCCAAAGCAAGTAGCGAATCGTCAAGTAACGCAGCGGTGAACTTGGCGAAATCATCGACATTGCGGCCTGGCACCAAAAAGCCATTGCGACCATGATCAATCAAACTCAGAAGCCCTCCGACGCCAGTGGCAACAACGGGAATGCCGCACGCACCAGCCTCGAGCGCAACCAATCCAAAACTCTCACTTCGTGATGGAACCAACACCACGTCTGCTGCGCGATAAAAAGTAGATAACAAGTGGTGAGGCTGCGGATCAAAGAAATGTACCCGATCCTCGAGTTTATTTTCGGAGATGATGCGCCGCACCCGTTCGAGTTCTGCTAATCCATCAACGCCGCTTGCGCCGCCAACAACCACGAGTCGTGCATCTTTGCGACCGAGTTGGACAAGTGTGCGCACTGCAACATCGAGTCCTTTGAGTGGCTGAATGCGACCAACGAACAACAGAATTGGTCCAGCGCCGAGCCCAAGCGCACGTCGTGCACCGCGCCTATCTCCTGGTGAAAAGAATGCTCGCTCTACACCAGGTGCAACCACTTCAATCGTGCCAGGAGCACTGCCGTACAACGACTCAAACTGTGATCGCTCTTCGGGGCAACTCACACAAATTGCATCAGTACAGCCAATGATTTCTAGTTCGGACTTTTCGCGCACAGGAGACTCAACATCGCCACCCAAACCCTTGACGCGCGAAAATGTATGAAACGTAGTGACGAGCGGCAAATTGAGTTCATGCTTCAAACGGTGTCCTGCTATGCCCGACAACCAATAGTTTGCATGCACCAAGTCGGCACCACCGTTGCGCTTGAGATGCCACGCAACCGAATCGGTAAATTCATCAACGACACCGAGCATCTCTTCTTTTGGTAAGTCAACATCGCCAGCACGAACATGCACGACTCGGTGATTTGGTTCGACCTCGACCACATCGGGCAATCCAGTTCTCCACGCACGTGTATATGTAGTGCAGTCGACACCACTGCTCGCCAACGATGAAACGAGTTCGCGCACATACACATTCATGCCACCACCGTCACCTACGCCCGGTTGGGCTAGCGGTGAGGTGTGCAGGGAGAGCACAGCAACACGTTGCATCACCCTTAAAACCTATCTGTGGGGTGCATTGATTTGCGGAGTTGGACAATGAGCCCTATTTAACACTGGTCTTTGGGGGCCGACCCCAGCACTCGCTAGTCGTTTAAGAGCGCGTCGACATTTGCACCATCACTTTTGTAGCGCCTCACCAGTGCTGCGGTAAGTGCATCGATGGTGTCAAATAATGCGCGCCGTTCACTCGAGCGCAACAACTCAAATTTGGCAAGTTCGTCAATAGCGGTGCGCAAACTTGTTTCATCAAGCGTGCGAATCGAACCGAAGCCGAGATCTTCGCAGAGGCGTTCAAGTTCGAGCACGAGCGGATGATCGCCCGAAATAATGGTTTCGCGTGGAGGACGAGCCGAACCACCACCATGTTCTTGACCAAACACACCCGCAAGGTTTGTTGCAACGTCTAGCAATGGTTCATTGTCAATTCGTCGGCGTAATTCATCGCGTGCAATGTCAAGCCTGCCCTGTGCAAGCCGGCGCACAAATGAGACTGCATCTTCTTGATGTTGCATTTCGTGGCGCTTGGAACGCAACTCTTCGAGACCGAGTTCGTCAAATGTGTTTGTCATGAGTCGCCACCCGACACTGGAGGGAGAATTGCAACTTCATCGGTTTCGACAACGACAGCCGTACCTTCTGTCGACTCTCCATTGACCCACACCCGACAGGTTTTGAGCACCGTTGCAAATTCGGATCCAAATCGAGCAACAGCACCCGCCAGCACCTGATCGACAGTGTCGCCGGGCATGGTATCGCGGGCAGTACCGGCAGCTTCACGAGCCGAGGCAAACATTCGCAGTTGAACCACATCCTCATCGTATCTTTTACGACTACCCTGCGTCTTTGTGTCTGCAAACGATGTCATCGCCAAACTGCTGGTCATTCGCCATGGCCAGTCGGAGTGGAATGTGCAAGAGCGCTGGCAAGGGCACGCCAATATTGAATTGACTGAGGCCGGCATCAACCAAGCGCGCCTTGCGGCCGAACGACTTGGCACTTTTGACTACATTGCATCGAGTCAATTGCAAAGAGCTCTGCACACCGCGCAGATCATCTCCGAGCTGCATGGTGTTGGCCCAGTAGTGGTCGACGAGCGACTGCTCGAATCTGATGTCGGCCCGTGGCAGGGCTTGACGCGCCATCAAATTGAGGCGCAGTGGCCTGGCTACCTCAATAGTCGGCGCAAACCAGATGGTTTCGAATCCGATGAGTCGATCGTCGCCAGGTCAACTGCAGCATTTTGCGACATTGCAGCATCGTGCGCAGCAAGTGCAAGCGAAAGCGTGCCAACAGCACTCATCGTCAGTCACAGCGGAGTCATTCGCACCTTGCGCCACACTCTTGGTGTACACAACCCAAAATTGCACAACTTGGGTGGCTGCTGGTTTTTTGTTCATCGCAACAATCGCATCACTGCAGGCGAAATCGTCTCGGTGATTGGTGACATCACAGGCGACACCGCGCCTTCTGATTCGTTGTAGCTGCGTTGTAGATTTGCTGCACATGTTTGCCCGAGTCTTCAACCGTCTGCTTGACGATTCATATGAGCCAGAAATTCGTCGCAATATCTCGATCGTCACACTCGGTCGCCTAGTTGCAAATGCCTGTTACCGATTTGCTCCACCATTTTTGGCAATCATCGCCAAAGACTTCAATGTCTCGCTGTCCGACATCGGCGTTGCACTGTTTGTTTCTGAGTTGTCGGGCTTTGGTTCACCGTTTGCCGGGCGAATTGTCGACCGCCTGACACATCGCAACGCAATGGTGATCGGTCTTGTTGGCACCATGTTTGGTTGCACTATTGCTGCTCTTGCGCCAAATATTTACTTGTTTGCGGTTGGCGTCACCGTACTTGCTCTGACAAAACAGAGTTTTGATCTTGGACTCGGCGCATGGATTGCTGATCATGTGCCATACCAACAACGCGGCCGCATCGTTGGCCTCACCGAAACTTCGTGGGCCCTCGGATTACTTGTTGGCGTGTCAATCATGGGACTCATCACTGCTGCAACCAACTGGCGTATCGGATACTTGTTCGGCATCATCTGCCTCGTTGTGGTGACTGCATCAATTGCCAAGCGCGTTAACTCTGAGCCACGTGTTGTTGTGCCACACGTGCACGGCGCAAAAACTCGAGTGCACGGACGGGGTTGGCTCGTTGTAGCCACCATGTTTTGCATCATGTCGTGTGCACAAAGTTTGTTTGTCACATTTGGTGCTTGGCTGCATGATCAATTTGGGTTCGGCGCCGCGCGTCTCGCTGCGGTTGGTTTTGCGCTCGGCGCTGTCGAACTATTTGCGTCTTTAAATAGTGCGCATCGCACCGATGGTTGGGGGAAAGAACGCTCGATCGCAGGTGGCGCATTGTTGATCGTGCCTGCTGGTATCTTGCTCGCGCTTGCATCTACAAATATTGCATTTGGACTCATAGCGGTTGGCGTGTATTACCTTGGATTTGAATTTGCGGTTGTCAGTTTGTTGCCAATTGCTTCACAACTTGTGCCAAATAGTCCTGGTGCCGGCCTCGGATGGGTGCTTGGAGCGGGCACTCTTGGTCGAGCCGTTATCGCCATTGTTGCAACGCGTGCATACGAAAAATACGGCGTCGATGTGCCCGCACTGATTGGCTCCGGGTTTGGCGTTCTGGCAGCGATCACTATCCTCACCTACAAAAAATTAGGTGGAGCGCACTAACCCCTGTAGGCGTTAGTGATTGGCAGACGTCGGTCTTTGCCAAAAGCCTTGAGCGTCACGCGCACACCGGGCGGGCCCTGTCGTCGTTTATATTCACTGAGGTCGACAAGTCTGCTGATGCGTCGCACAAGTGCTTCGTCGAAACCAAGCGCAATTATTTCAGCGGCTGTTTGGTCTTGCTCTACATACAGTTCAAGAATTGCATCCAGCACGTCATACGGCGGCAGCGATTGATCGTCGCGCTGATCAGGTCGCAGTTCGGCTGATGGTGGCTTGGTGATGATAATTTCAGGAATCACTTCGCGTGTATTAGTGGTGATCGTATTTCTGGTGTTGATATAACGACACAATTCGTACACGCTGGTCTTCAACAAATCTTTGATGACCGCAAATCCGCCAACCGAGTCGCCATACAGCGTGAAATACCCAACTGCGAGTTCGCTCTTGTTACCCGTAGTCAACACCATCCATCCAAACTTGTTTGACAGCGCCATCAGCGTCGTGCCACGCACTCGGCTCTGCAAGTTTTCTTCGGTGAGATCTTGTGGTCGACCAGCAAAACTTTGCGCAGTCATTTGCAAGTACGCCTCAAATGCAGGCTCGATCGAAATCGTCTGCATATCGATTCCCAAGTTGGCTGCGAGCGTCGCTGCGTCGCTACGCGATCCTTCGCTTGAGTAGCGCGATGGCATTGACACTCCATGCACATGGCTTGCACCAAGCGCCTCAACTGCGATTGCTGCAACAAGTGCAGAATCAATGCCGCCCGACAATCCGATCACTACATCGGTAAAACCATTTTTGCGCACGTAGTCGCGCGTGCCAAGCACGAGTGCACCAAATATCTGCTCAATGTCGCTCGTCGGTGCAGCAATAGTGCCCGTCATTTCAACTTCACGCGGCGGCGCTACCGGCAGCACCTCTCGCACATCCACTTCGGGTACACCAGCAGTGCGCGGTAAAACTACGTCCACGTACTGCACCTCTTCAACAAACTGCGCAGACTTTGCCAACAATGCTCCACTTGCATCAAACAACATCGAGCCACCGTCAAATACCAATTCGTCCTGACCACATACTTGATTG
Source organism: Ilumatobacteraceae bacterium (assembly GCA_964202465.1). Lineage (GTDB taxonomy): Bacteria > Actinomycetota > Acidimicrobiia > Acidimicrobiales > Ilumatobacteraceae > UBA3006. The sequence continues at coordinate 1,851 of CAXNIQ010000015.1, read as the reverse complement.
ACATAGGCGATCACACAATTGTTGTCGAGCGCGCGCTCGCTCACCATCTGCTGACGCTCGCCTATCTTGCCGCGATGATACGGCGAGCCATTGATGTTGAAGTTGAGCACTGCACCTGCCGAAGCCTGCTTCGCAACTGGCCCGCATTCATCCCAGATGTCTTCACAAATCGTTACACCCACCAGCGCGCCATTGATTCGGAACAACGAAAATTCTTTGCCGGCAGAAAAATATCGTTGCTCGTCAAACACGCTGTAGTTGGGTAACAGTTGCTTGTGATAGACGCCGTGCACGCGACCATGCGCACAAATTGCTGCAGCGTTAAATAGTTCGTCACCCACTCTGTCCACAAACCCCACCACCGCCACACAAGAAGTAGTCGTTGCAGCAAACGCCTGCAAGGCATCCAAGTTGTCACTCACAAAACCGCTCTTGAGCACCAAGTCTTCTGGCGGATATCCAGTGAGAACAAGTTCGGAAAACGCCAATACTTCACAGCCCCTGGCTAAAGCATCAGAATAGATACTTGAAACCCTTATGGCATTTGATGCAATGTCGCCCACCACAGGGTTGAACTGGGCCATCCCAATGCGCAGAGTTGCATGAGTGAGGAGCGGTGCGGCCACGGTCTTCAGGCTAGAGGAGCAATTCGACTGGCGGATCTTCACACGCCGTTCACAATTGGGCAACGGGATAGAAACGGCGGTTTGCGAGACTAGATACGTACCTGAGAGCGGGTCTTACACATCCACTCTCTCAACCGGAAGGACATGCAATGCCATATCAAGCTGAATACATCTGGATCGACGGACATCAACCAACATCGATGCTTCGATCGAAAACAAAGATCATTAAGAACGGCGTCAAAGTTCCACCAATTTGGGGCTTCGATGGTTCGTCAACTGAACAAGCAACTGGCGATGCATCAGACTGCGTGTTAAGCCCGGTGTTCACATGTCCAGACCCATTGCGCGGCGGCAACAACATATTGGTGTTGTGTGAAGTGTTGGTTGCAACAACCGGAAAACCACACCCGACAAACAACCGAGCAACATGTGCCGCAGCTGCATCGAAGTATGCAAGCCACGGAATGATTTATGGCATCGAGCAGGAATACACGATGATGCGCATGAACGGTAGACCGCTCGGCTTTCCAGAATCGGCCGGCGAACCAGGACCACAAGGCCCGTATTACTGCGGCGTTGGTGCTGGTCGTGTCATTGGTCGTCCAATTATCGAAGAGCACACGCAAGCATGCTTGGATGCAGGATTGATGATTGAAGGAACCAACGCTGAAGTGATGCCTGGTCAGTGGGAGTTTCAGATTGGTGCAGCAAGCGCACTCACGGTGAGCGATCACATGTATGTTGCGCGTTGGTTGCTCGATCGTATTGCAGAAGATTACGACGTAGTGATCTCGTATGCCGCTAAGCCACAAAAGGGAGACTGGAACGGCGCTGGCGCGCACACCAACTTCTCGACCAAGGCGATGCGCAAGGATTACTCGGCAATTGAAGCAGCCTGCAAAGCACTCGGCACCAAAGTGATGGAGCATGTGAGCAACTACGGCCACGACATCGAGAGCCGACTCACCGGCAAACACGAGACCGCTCCGTACAACAAGTTCACGTACGGCGTTTCCAATCGCGGAGCATCGGTGCGTATTCCATGGCAGGTTGCTCGTGACAAGAAGGGCTACGCAGAAGATCGTCGTCCAAACGCCAACGTCGACCCATACGTGGTGACGCGCCTGATTCTCGAGACTGTATGTGGCGCCGCCAAGGCCCCAGTAGCCAAGCAGGCGAAAACCAAATCAGCAAAGCCTGCACCGAAGAAGTCAACTGCAAAGTC
>CAXNIQ010000014.1:0-13848 GCA_964202465.1 Ilumatobacteraceae bacterium | reverse complement strand
TTACAACGATTCGCATCTCTACGTCTCCGGTGTGTACTCGAAACTAAATACCCCAATGTGCACGACTGCACCATCGCTTGCTCCCGCGCGCGACAACAGGCGCGCGACGCCCAGTCGCTTGAGTCGCTCATCAATGTAATTCAAGGCATCTGGTGTTGATACGTCGCTCAGGGCAACCGAGCGCTCTACGTCTCGGCCAACCAATCTAAATTCGTTGTCACCAATGCGCTCAATGTGTGTGCCTTCAGGCTCTGGGCGTATGACCACTGAAGATTCTTGTGAAGGTACAAGTGTGCGTGCGCGTTGCACCAATTCAGCAAGCGCGCCCAAGATTGGCCGTACTCCGTCGCCGGTCACAGCCGACATGCGCTGGCCCTTCCATGCCTCGAGCACTTCTTGTGTTGCAGCATCTGTCTTGGTGCCAACTACGAGGCGTGGTCGCTCGAGCAGCTCTGGCTGATACGCCTTCAATTCTTGCAACAAGATTCGTTCTTGCTCATCAGCAGACACCTCGTCCATTGGCGCAAGATCGACCAGCACACACAACACTCGAGCGCGCTCGATGTGACGGAGAAATTGATGTCCGAGTCCACGACCTTCGCTTGCTCCTTCGATAATTCCAGGAATGTCGGCAATAATAAATTCACTCGAACCACCCATGCGCACGACTCCGAGGTGTGGCTCGAGAGTTGTAAACGGATAGTTTGCGATCTTTGGCTTGGCAGCGCTCACCGAACTAATAAATGTTGATTTACCAGCATTAGGAAAACCAACAAGCGCAACGTCGGCCATCAGTTTCAATTCGAGTTTCAACCATCGGTCTTTACCGTGTTCGCCTTGTTCGGCAAATTTTGGTGCACGCCTGCGGTTGGACAAAAAGCGCGCGTTCCCGCGTCCGCCCTGTCCACCTTTTGCAGACTGCCAGCGTGTGCCGTTGACTGCAAGGTCGGCCAAAATTTCGCCCGTATACATGTCGCGCACAACAGTGCCTTCAGGAACTTTGATGACCATCTCTTCGCCACGCCTGCCGTGCAAATCTTTGCCCATACCGTGCACACCATCGCCCGCCCGGCGGTGGGGGTGATCGCGAAATGCCAGCAATGACGCAACGTTGTGGTCTGCTACAAGCCATACCGATCCGCCGTCGCCACCGTCGCCGCCGTTTGGGCCACCAAATGCAACCGGGCCTTCTCGTCTAAAACTGACGCAGCCAGCACCACCGTCGCCACCGCGAACGTTTAATTGGGCTTCATCGACAAAGGCGCTCATAGGGGGTGTCAATCCTACTAGTACACCCTCCACGTATCGTGTAGATATATGACATCTGAACCACTCTCGCGAAGCGTTGCATGGGCTCAAACGATGGATGGATTTCAATCCGACGATCAGATTCGCTTTGCTCACAAAGACTCATGGGCTGGGCCGGGTCAGCGGCACGTAATCGATCGCAACGAACGTGAATCTCGACAAAATACTCTTCTTGCCCCACTTGCAACACGCGCATTTGGTGCTGGCAACCGGGCAATTGCTCAAGAAGCAGACCCGTTTCGCACATGCTTCGAGCGCGACCGCGACCGAATTCTGCATGCCGCAGCATTTCGTCGGCTTGCCGGCAAAACTCAAGTCTTTGTTTTTCCACAAGATCACCAGCGCACGCGCCTCACTCATGCACTCGAGGTTGCACAAGTTGCAACTTCGGTCGCACGCGCATTAGCACTCAATGTTGCGCTCACCGAAGCCATTGCTTTAGGCCACGATTGTGGTCACGGCCCAGGTGGACATGCATCGGAAGATGCCTTGAGTCCATTTGTGCCAAACGGCTTTGATCACGCAGTGTGGGGCGCCGACGTCACCTTGGTTCCACTCAACTTGTGCATCGAGACCCTCGACGGCATTCGCAACCATTCATGGTCTCGTCCTGCGCCAATGACACCTGAGGGAGAGGTCGTTTCATGGGCGGATCGCATTGCCTACGTGTGTCACGACTTCGAAGACGCGGCGGCGGCTGGCATCGTCACGGTCGATCAACTTCCCGACCAAGTTCGCACCTTTTGCGGCACCGCACGCTCACAACAACTTCGCGCTTTCATTTCGTCAATGATCGCCGCCACAGCATCAACAGGACGTATCGGTATGCAACCCGCACAAGCCGATGCACTCGCAGAGTTTCGCCGATTCAACTACGAAAACATTTACATGCGTGATGCATCTCGCAACCAAGCACAGTCAGTTGTCGACTTGCTCCAAGCACTTGTCGAGCATTTTGCAAGTCACCCACACCTCATGCTTGCCGACAATATTCTTACAACCGACAAACTCGCGAGTCAGATTGCTCCGGCACATTCCACCGAGGCCCTGCACGATGCTGTTGCCTACGTTGGAGGCATGACCGACCGTTATGCATGCCGTCAAGGCGTTGCATTACTTGGATGGGATTCGAGCAGACTCCCGCAGGGAATCGATACAAACTAACGAGTCGTTAAAAACGAACTAGACAGTTGGAATGACGTCGACAACCTTGCGGCCGCGGCGCTCACCAAACTTGACACTGCCGTGCGAAAGAGCAAACAGCGTGTCGTCTTTGCCAATGCCCACGTTGTTACCTGGGTGCACTTTTGTGCCGCGTTGACGAATCAAGATTGTTCCTGCAGTGATCTTTGTGCCGTCAAATACTTTGACGCCGAGTCGTTGTGCGTTCGAATCGCGACCGTTGCGGGTTGAACCGCCACCCTTGGTTTTCGACATGAGAGTTAGCCTTTCTGAATGCTGGTGATTTCAATCACCGAATACTTTTGGCGATGACCAAAACGACGACGCTGGTTAGTACGACGCTTGTATGTAAAGCCGTCAATTTTAGGGCCTGCTGCAATGCCCATGACCTTCGCGGTGACTAAAGACTTAGCCAGTTCCGCAGGAGTTGCAAGGACAGTTGATCCATCAACGAGCATGATTGGGGTGAACTTCACCTCTGAGCCCTCTTGAGCATCGAGTAGTTCGACATGGACCTGTTGGCCCTTGGCGACCTTCTCTTGCTTGCCTCCGGTTGCGATAATTGCGTACATAAGAAGTCCCTACTCTATCCCTTTGGTCACCCGTTACCCAACCACCGGCTGGACTTTGTTCATTAAACAGTATTAGTCGAGCATCTCCAGATCGAGCGTAAATCCGCGGCTGTCGCAGACCACACAAGCATCGGCAAAACTCGTCAACAATCCCTCACCAATTCGCTTGCGAGTCATTTCCACAAGCCCAAGCTCAGATATCTCAAACACCTGAGTACGGGTTTTATCGCGAGCAAGCGCATCTTTAAACGACTCGAGCACCTTGCGGCGGTTGTCCCTGATCTCCATATCAATGAAGTCGATCACGATGATGCCGCCAATATCGCGTAGACGCAATTGTCGAGCAATCTCTTCGGCAGCTTCAAGGTTGTTGTAAAAGACGGTCTCTTCAAGGTTTGACTTGCCGACGTTCTTGCCAGTATTCACATCGATCACTGTCAATGCCTCAGTGTGCTCAATAATCAGCGAACCACCAGATGGCAACCACACTTTTCGATCCAGCGCCTTGAGCAACTGCTCGTGAACTCGGTATTGCTCAAACAGTGGAAGTTCGTCGGTGGACGGGTTGTACAACTCGACACGGTCTGCAAACTCTGGGTTAAATGCCTGAATGTAGTCGCGAACTTCAGCAAACAACACTGGATCATCAATCACGACGCCACGATATTCACTCGTAAATTCTTCACGAATAACACGCACAGCCAATGGCGGCTCGCGGTACAACAACGTTGGCGAGTTTGCCTTTTCCGCTGCTGCACGAATTGCATCCCACTGTGCAAGCAAGCGGGTCATGTCTGTTGTTAATTCATGCTCGGTCGCATTTTCTGCTGCAGTGCGAACAATGATTCCGTGCTGCTCAGGCTTGATTCGATCAAGAATTCCGCGAAGTCGACGACGCTCGCCATCCGGCAATCGCTTCGATATTCCATATGTTCGCGAGTCGGGAATGAGCACGACAAAACGACCAGGCAACGACACTTCTTGCGTGAGTCGACCGCCCTTCGCAGCGATCGGGTTCTTCGTTACTTGACACAAAATCAATTGACGCGCCTTGAGCACTTGCTCAATACGAGGGTCTGCACCCTGCTCAACAACATCTTCCTTATCAAACTGCACATCGCCGCGATATAAAACCGCATTTTTTGGCGTGCCGATGTCGACGAATGCCGCTTCCATGCCAGGTAGCACGTTTTGCACGCGCCCCAAATAAATATTTCCGTGAATTTGCGAGTCATCATCTGCCGGACGTGAAACATAGTGCTCAATCAGGCTTCGTCCTTCAAGCATGGCAACTTGTGTAAAATCTGGCCGCACTTGCACGCACATCAAGTAACGACCAACAGCCTTCCCGTTGCGCTCTTTGCCTTTGCGACGCTCCATCAATTCGGCATCGGTGCCAGGTGTTGACTCTCGATCGTCACCACGAGCAGATCGACCGCGGCGGTTACGTCCACCGCGCTTTCCACCACGTCGGCTCTTGATGCGTTCACCGCCTTCTGCATCATTGTCGTCTTGCTGATTGCTGTTCTGTTCTTTGTTCTTGTTTTGGTCTTTATTCGCGTTCTGACCAGTTCGTCTTGGCTGTTTAGACGCTGGCAATGTCGGTGGTGCCGTCTGTGCAGCTGCGGGCGCCGGACGTGTGTCACCAATTTGGGGCTTTCGCACCAATGCATCGGAAGCCACTTCGACAGACATCATTCGACCTTCATTTGGAAGGTCAGGAAGTTCTGGCAGCTCAACTTGATCCTGCGGACGCGGCACACGAGGAGCACGAGGAGCGCGAGGAGGTTGCTCAGAGTTCGCGACCAATACCGCGCTGTCTATACCAGCACTGTTTCTATCAACACTGCCTGAGTCCAGATCCTCGACTACGTCAAGAAAATCGTTGTCGTTCTCATTGTCGCTCTCATTGTCGTTGTCGTCGGCAACACCGGCGCCAGCACCAGCCGAGTTTGTGCGAGTGCCGGATGCGCTTGTGCGATTGCGATTTCGGCCCCCGCGACGGCCGCGACGTCGTTTTTTGGCAGCAGCAATCGCCGCCATCGACTGTGGGCTTAAGGCAGGACGCTCTGTGGGCGCGCCACCGACCTCGGCATCACTGCCCGACTGATCGCCTGCATACTCAGAGACAGCGTCTCTTGGATCTACTTCACTCATACTCTTGCTCGTTTCCTTGATGAGATATCGCACCGAGGTGGCAGCGTTGCCATCCACGTGCAATATCGTCGCGGTCCAGCGCTTCAGATTTCGAAGACTTGTCTTCGCGTCCGAATCGCTATCGCGTGATCGACCTTGGGATGGGCAAAACGCCCGTCCTTACCCTTCAGGCTACCCCGTGGCTTCCTGCCTACAGCGGCACATTTTTCCTATTCCAGGCGCCTCATATGCACACTCTGCACGAGACCAACCATGATCCCCATCGACAGCATGTGCGACCCTCCATACGAAATAAACGGTAGGGGCAGTCCGCTCACCGGGGTCAACCCAAGGGTCATGCCAATATTCTGGAAAATCGTAAATGTCATCAGGGTAAAAATTCCGCACGTCATGTAATAGCCAAATCGATCTCGAGCCATCTGGGCAATTCGCCATACTCGCCACAACATCACGGCGAACAACGCGATCACGATGCCTCCCCCCAACATTCCAAATTGTTCTGCAATTGCAGAAAATGGAAAGTCGGTGAACTGCACCGGAATGTATTTACCGTTAGTAAGAGGTCCTTGCAAATACCCCTTACCAAAAAAACCACCTGTCGAAACAGCGCGCTTTGCAAAACGCACTTGCAAAACCACCGACTCAAGAGCCTTGTCTCGCGAATCTTGGTGCAACCATGAGACAAAACGTCTCAACTGATACTTGCCAATAAAACCGTTGACCATCACAGTGCCCATAGTTGCAATAGAAAGTCCTGTGATCATCAACAAGTAGCGACGCCGGGCGCCGGCAACAATCAAAATTCCAACTACACCTGCAATGATCACGGTTGCCGAACCAAGATCTGGTTGCAACAAAATCAGGGCAATTGGTGCGCCAACTATGTACATCGACATTACAAAATGATGCCAATCGATCGTTGTATCACTTGCTTCACTAAAATAACTCGCTATCAAAATTAAAATTATTGGTTTTACAAACTCGGCAGGCTGCAGTGAAAACGAAATGATTGGGACGTTGAACGACAATCTTGCTCCACCGCGTACGGCTCCATAGACGAGCACCAAAACGAGCAACAACATCAGCCCGCCATACAGCAGACCAACTTGGGTTCTAAACCATTCATGCCCTACCGCCATCACTATGGCTGTGGCGGCTGCTGCAAGGACAATAAATCCTGCTTGGCGTTGTGTGTACACAAAAGGATCAAAACTCTGATCGAGTAACCGCAAGTGAGTTGTTGAAAAAACATTGAATATTCCGATAATTGATTGGGCGGCAACAACGAAAATCAAGATCCAGTCGATGTTACGAATCGGGTCGGCGTAGCTACCGCTAAAGCCAAATGTGTTTCTAGAATTTTGTTGAAGAAGTTTGCGTTTCAAGGTTTGAATTGGCATCAGTCGCGACTCTCCGATCGTCCGCCGGCCAAACACGAAGGATTACGCAAGTACGTCGGCGGAGCCGCAATTCCACTTTGAACATTGAGCGGATCAGCGGTGACAACGCCATCCAATTTGTATCGACCTGCTAGCGCTGTAAATATGCATTTCAAAACAGGTGCGGCGGCCTGCGATCCGTATCCGGATTTTTCCAAATACGCAAAGGCCGAATACGGCTGTAGCGGATCGAGACTGTATGCACCGAACGCAGACGAGTCGTTCCATGGCAGGTTTCCAAATCCTTGCGCTGTTCCAGTCTTGCCAGCAATTGGAAGTAGGTCATACGGGTACCCTTTAAACAACAGCTCGCCAGTTGTCTTGTGGTAGTAATCAAAATTCACACCTGGGCCAGTGATTACTCTCGACATACCTCGCACGATTGGCTCACGTCGATCCCCTGTCATATCCAGAGTTTTTGCGGGGTCAAGTTCATCAAACCGCTCAACAACTTTTGCAAGCGTCAAGTCAGCAATTCCTGTCAATTTGTCGGGAGTGCCTGGAGCAAGAATTGCTTGTACGACGTGCGGCGTCATGAGTTTGCCTCCATTACCCAAAACTCCGTATGCGGTTGCCACCTGTAATGGCGTAGCCGACAAGAGGCCTTGACCAATTGCGAACAACACTTGATCGCCAACGTAGTACGCCTTGCCCGACTCTTGTGAGATGGCTCCAATATCTGCCATTCGTTTCTTCAACGCCTTGCTCGGAATTGTGCCAGCAAATTCGTTCGGTAAATCGATGTTGGTCGGTGATCCAAATCCAAACAGTCGTACTTGCTCTTCAAGAATTGGCTTGTACCCGCGCTCGGTCAAAATCTGTTCGCCAATCTTGTAAAAGAATGCATCGCTAGAAACAGCAAGCGCATCTTCTACCGTGACAGACCCATACCTACACGGTGATCCCGTTGCAGCACAGACAGCATTTCTAAATACGCACTTCACTCCCTGTTGACATCGATCATCAGGAATACTTTCAAGTTTGTATGTGCCGCGGTCGTCCAATTCGTAAGCCGATCCGCCAGGAAGTTGTCCTGTGTTGAGCGCTGCATAGGCAACAAATGGTTTAAACGACGAACCCAAGTTGTAACGGCCAGAAAGTGCGCGGTTAACCAAGATCGACAAGTCAGGATCATCGGTTTGAGGAAAAACCTGTGCAAATTTATTGCTCGAAACTCCTCCACCAAACCATCGATTATCAAATCTTGGGTATGACGCCATTGCGATCACCTGCCCGGTGTCGTGATTCATCACTACAACCGAACCTGCGGGTGCTTTGTAATACACAGCATCAGGAAACAACGGGTCAAGTGTGCCATCCGGTAAACGCACGTTGCCTGCTTCAACACGGCGGCGCAATACCAATTGAGTTTCCAACGCTTGTTCAGCAAATTGCTGAATACCCATATCGATCGATAAGTGCAAATCGTTGCCAACAATTGGCTCCACACGCTCAATGAGGCGCAGCAATTTGCCTTGGGCGTTCACCTCATACCTTAAATACCCAGGTGTTCCCCGCAGAATTGGTTCATACGATTGTTCGACGCCATAGCCTCCAACTCGCTCATTCGGGTCGTAACCAATCGATTTGTAATATGCCAGAGTCTTTTGCAATATTGCGCCGATATAACCAACGACGTGGCTACCAATTGCGCCAAAAGGATAATTTCGTTTCCATTCTTCGCGTACATAGATACCCGGATAATCCTCAATGCGTTCTTCCAAAAATAAGGCAGTCTCCTCAGAGACATCTTCTTTCAATGGCAATGCCTCTAGTGGTCCAAACCTTTTGTCCTCGTAGCGCTTAAACAGAAGTTCGATCGGCATCTTCAATGGACCAGATAATCGCTGAAACATCTCGAGTCGATCGATCGGGTCTTTCAATACTTCGCGATCAATGGTCACCGTCAAAATTCGCTTGTTGTCGGCGACCACTCGCCCCTGTGCATCAAAGATTCGGCCACGCTCTGGAAGCAACCGTATGGTTCGAGTACGCACCGCAAGCACGACAGTCTCATTGTCTTTGGCTTGAATGGCTTGCATGAACCACATCCGCACCGACAACGATCCCAGCAAGACAAATGCCACAACTGCCAATGCAGTAAAACGCTTCGAGCGATTATTGATTGCCATCCCGACTAACCAATGAGCGTTTCTTTAAGTGTCCAACGACAAATAAGCAATAACAGCGGTGAAACAATGGCTCCCGCCAGCGCTACGAGGCCAACCACAACAACAACATGTGGTTGCAACTGTCCACTAAAACCCACCATTGATTGAGCAATTGGAAACGCCAATTCGCCCAATCCGCCAACAACACCAATAGTGATTGCCCTCGTCCACCAAGTTGGTTCGCGAACAAAATATGGCAACATGCCGGCCACAAAGGCCGTGGCACCAAACACCAATGACGCAAGGCCAAGTGGTGTAGAAAGCACCATGTCATACATCACTCCAATGATGAGTCCTGATATTGCTCCTACTTCAGAGCCATAGAGGGTTCCCCCAGCGACTGCAAACAACAACATCAGTGGCAACATGACTTCAAATGGGCGCATGTCGTTCAGCACAGTGGTTTGCAACCCAAGCAATATCAACGACACCAACACAAGTCGTGTCCAGCGACTTGCCATAATACGTAAGAGCCTCTCGCTCACGGTGCCGTTCGCTCAGTAATTGGTTGATAGAGCAAGATGCGCACAAAACTCAAATTGCTGAGGTCTGCAACAATGTCAATTTCTAGTAGTGGTCCTGCAGTACCCAGCCTTTCTCTCACGCGAGAGACTGTGCCAACAACGATGTCGGGCGGAGCAAGGCTGAGCGAACCACCTGCTGTCACAATTGGCGAGCCTGCCTGCACAACCCCAAAGCGTTGAGCCGTATCGACGAATCGCACAGTCGGAACACGACCAGCGCCCCTTCCTTCCAAGACTCCAGTTTCACGCACCGACACATTGCTACCGGGAGGAATAGTCAAAGAAGAGGAAATGATCGGTGTTCGTGGGGCAACAATTGAACCCGGCGTAAAACCTGCGATATTTGACGTCACTGAAACTGGCGGAATCGTCACTTGTGGATCAATGGTTTCGGGTACCGACACCACAGTCACAGCGGTCACAGCAGTTGCAGGGTCTTGCAGCGGCAATGTCGTAGTTGTTGGTTTTGGTGTATTAATAATCTTGACCGATAGCGCATACTGCGGATCAGTGATCAGCATCACCACCGCTCGGTTTGCAAATACTTGCGTGATCTTGCCCACTAGACCTGCTGCGTTCAATACCGGCATCCCTACTTTGATTCCGCTCTCTGTGCCCTGGTCTATCTCTACGCTTTGAACAAAATTGGAAGGTGAATCACCAATCACTTGTGCGCTCACCGAGTTAATGCCGGCAAGCGTAGGCAGACCGTTCAGCGCAAGCAGCTCCTGTGACAATCGCACCGAAGCAGCGGCGGCGACTGCGGCACCTTCTTGTTGTGCAATTTTTTCGCGCAACAACTCATTTTCAGCGGTTACATCGTTGTAATGGGTGATGCCGTACCACGCATTTGCTGCGGGGCGAGTCACCACCCGTGTCACGCTTTCAATTGGTCTGAAAATTGTGCCAAATGTCGAACGCAACGCACGTGTTGCCGAACTTCCTTGCAAATCGAGGGTTACCAAAATGATCGATGTCAACACGAGCAATGCCATCACTCGCCTCGACATCATCGACCGAACCGGCATAGTGCAACCCTACGCAGACCTACTCAAATGAGGTCTGAGCAGTCAGACCTTTCATGGCTTCAATGTTGTCAAGAGTCATGCCGCAACCCAGTACCACCGAAAATAATGGTTCAGGTGCCAGGTATGCATGGATTCCAGTGTCGTGCGTAACGCGCTCGGCGAGTCCTGTCAACAGTGCACCACCTCCCGACAATGTCAGTCCGTGTCCGATAATGTCGGCCGCCAACTCCGGTGGTGTTCGCTCAAGCGCTGTCTTGATTGCGTTAACAATTGCAGTCAACCCTGGGTTTATCGCAAGCCGCACATCTTCACTCGTGACCACTTGTGTGCGAGGAAGACCAGTCATTGTGTCGCGACCACCCACGTCGGCAGTGAGCTCTTCATCAAGTGGCCAAGCCGACCCAAGTTGTAGTTTTACTTCTTCGGCAGTGTTCTCACCAATATCCAACGAAAACTCGTTCTTAAACATCTCAACGATTGCCTGATTGAGCTCGTCGCCAGCAACACGCGCCGAATATGCAGTCACAATGCCACCCATTGAAATGACAGCAACTTCGGTTGTGCCACCACCAATATCGACAATCAAACTTGCGCTCGGCAAGTGCACCGGCAACCCTGCACCGATCGCCGCGGCCATCGGTTCTTCAATGATGTACACAGGTCGACGTGCACCTGCAAATTCGGCGGCTTCTTGAACTGCTCGACGTTCAACGCCTGTAATCTCCGACGGAACGCAAATAATCATTCGTGGCTTATTCCACCTACTGGTGTGAATTTGTTGAATAAAGTAGCGGAGCATTTTTTCGCACACATCAAAGTCCGCGATGACACCATCTTGCAAAGGTCGCACAAGTCGGATGTTCTGTGGGGCTCTTCCCCACATTCGTTTGGCTTCAAAGCCAACAGCCACTAACTCGCCGGTCCTGCTGTCCACTGCTACCGACGACGGTTCGTTTAAAACTACGCCCTCGCCCTTTACGTAGACAAGGGTGTTGGCCGTGCCCAAATCGATGGCAATGTCACGTCCCAACGAAAGTGCGCCTCCACCAGCCATGCTTTGGTCTCCTTAGCGCGCCAACACCGTGGTTGAGCGCGCGATCAATGAACAAATCCTACCTAAACCTGCATATTGATCAGGTTCTACAGGTTTGGAAAGAAGATTCCGATCTCGCGAGCGGCAGAAGCTGCCGAGTCACTTCCATGAATGAGATTCTCGGTAAAGAGTGTGCCGTAGTCACCGCGAATAGTGCCTGGAGCTGCAGCCTTTGGATTGGTTGCACCCATCATCGTGCGCAATACTTCCCACGCATCTTCAGGGCCTTCAATCACAAGAGCAACCACGGGGCCACGCGACATAAACGCCACAAGCTCTGGATAAAAACCTTTGCTCTTATGTTCTTCGTAGTGGCGCTCAAGAATTGCTGCATTCAATGTGCGTAACTCCATTGCCACGATTTTGAGACCTTTGGTTTCAAACCTCGAAAGGATGCTTCCAACGAGACCGCGCTCGACTGCATCTGGCTTCAATAGGACAAGTGTTTTAGTGCTCATCGTTACAGTTTACGGCGCAAATAGGTCCGGGCACTACCTACGACATACAAACTTCCGGCCACAAGAACCGCATCGTCTTCGTGTGCAATCTTGAGTGCTCGATCGCACGCTGCTTCCACCGTTTCACACACCACAACCTCTTCACAGCCCATTTGCTGAGCCGCATTTCCAAGCTCGCTTGCATGAAGTCCGCGCGGCGATGGTGCAGTGCAACAGATCACCACATCAAATTCGTCTGCACGAAGTGCAGACAGCAACATTTGCGGATCTCGACCCTTGAGCGCACCGACAACCAATATTCGCTTACCCTCTGGTGAAAAGTCAACAAAAAATACTTGGGCACATACATCGGCCCCAGCAGGGTTGTGCGCGCCATCGATGACAACAAGTGGTCCACGTCCAAGCACTTCAAAACGACCAGGCATCTTTACTGCTGCAAAGCCTTCGCGCACCACTTCAACGTCTAGTACTTTGCCAAAAAATTCTTCTACTGCAGCAATCGCAACTGATGCATTATCACCTTGATGTTGCCCGTGCAAAGGAAGCGGCAGTTCTTTATACACACCTCGTTCTGTTCGTACATCGATCATTCGACCGCCAACCGCCAACTCGTTTTCAGCGCATTCAAAATCATTTCCGCGAAGCAACACCGACATCGAATCGGCGCCATTCCAAATCTCCTGCAAATCGCGATTGGTGTCACCAATTACGAGCACACTGTCTGGTTTTGAAATTCCTACTTTCTCGAACGCAATGTCTCGCAAAAGTGGTCCAGCAAATTCGGTGTGATCAAGCGCGATATTGGTAATCACTGCGACTGACGAGTTAACAACATTTGTCGCGTCCCATCTACCAAGCATTCCTACTTCAATGACAGCCACGTCGACTGCGGTGTCTGCAAAATATCTAAAGGCTGCTGCAGTCATGATCTCAAAATACGATGGCCGCACTCCTCCAAGCACTTCGATGTCCGCGATAGCTGCAACACAGTCAGCAAAATCTTGTTCGGTGATGGGTTCATTATTGCGCGATATTCGTTCGGTCAAGGCTTCCAAGTGCGGGCTTGTATATGTTCCAACTTGCAACCCGTGTGCCATCAGCAATTGGGTAATGATTTGAGTTGTCGAACCCTTGCCGTTTGTACCAGTGATGTGAATAACCGGGTAATTCAAGTGCGGATGCCCCATCAAATCCATAAATGTATTGATGTTGTGGAGCGAAGGAGACTCCACTCGCCCAGTCTTTTCATAGCTGGCGTGCTCGTCTAGATATGTCAGAGCCTCACCGTATTGCATAATGCGCAGGCTAGTTCTTAAGAGGCGGCGCGGCGCTGGCGTGTGACGCGAGTATTTCGCATAACAAGTTCAGGGCTCGCTTTTGTGGTGATCGACTCAACAGCAAAGATCACGCGAGCCACATCGGTGCGACCAGGTATTTCATACATGGTGTTGAGCAAAACTTCTTCCAAAATCGCTCGCAGGCCGCGAGCACCAGTGCCACGATGCAAAGCCTGTTCGGCAATGGCAACGAGTGCATCAGGGGTCACTTCAAGTTCGATATCTTCAAATTCGAAAAACTTCTGATATTGCTTGAGTAGTGCATTCTTTGGCTCGGTCAAGATCGAAATCAATGCTGCCTTGTCAAGACTGTGCACCGCACCGACCATTGGCAATCGACCAATGAATTCAGGAATCATTCCAAACTTCAACAAGTCTTCTGGCAGAACTTGGGAAAACAACTCACCGGCGTTCTTCTCGGATTTTGAGCGAACCTCGGCATGAAAGCCAACGCCCTTGTGACCGATCCGATTTTCAATGATCGTGTCGAGACCAGCAAATGCGCCACCCACAATAAACAATACGTTGGTGGTATCAATCTGAATGAACTCTTGGTGCGGATGTTTGCGACCACCCTGC
>CAXNIQ010000013.1:0-14332 GCA_964202465.1 Ilumatobacteraceae bacterium | reverse complement strand
AACGGGGGTTTCTGATGGCCTTGTCATATCGATCAAGGCTACTTGCGCAAGCTATGCGGCTGACTTCACCGGCTTGCGTAGGTAGAAATAGAGCGTTGGGGCGAGGAATGCGAAGTAGGTGATGACGCGGATATTCTCGGCTGCTTTGTGCCAGCCGAAGAAACCTTTCATGAAGTCGTAGAAGGTTCCCGATGACCACATTCCGCTTTCAAACGTCCATGCCGACTGTACGAGCCAGCCATTTTCCCAACCTATGAGTTCGCGATATTCGTGTATTGACTTGCCGGCAAGGCCAGCGGCGAACAAAATTAGTAACACCGCAGTCACATTGAAAAACATTTTTAGGTTAATTTTTTGACCACCCACAAATATCGCAAGGCCTAATACAACGGCTCCAACGAGCCCAAGCAAGCCACCAAATACAACTGAGCTGCCGGATGATGATGTGGTTTCAGCACTCAGCAAGAACAGCACCGTTTCCAAACCTTCACGCACCACGGCAACAAATGCGATGGTGAACAATGCTGTTTTTGCCGAAGCGTCAACTTTTGCGCGCAACTCTGCGCTCAGCGACTGAGAATTTGCGCGCATCCAGAAAATCATTTGTGTGAGCACTGCGGCTGCAACGAGAGCAATCGTGCCTTCGGTTGCCATCTCTACTGTGCCATTGAGACCATTCACCGTGATAAAGATCACGGTTCCAGCGATCAAACAAGTAGCTGTGGCGGCGAGGGTACCTGACCATACGTACCGAGCATCCGCTTTTCGATTGGTTTTAGAAAGGTACGTGAGCAAGATGGCAACGATGAGAGAGGCCTCAAGGCCTTCGCGGAGTGTGATGAGGAATGAGGTAGTCATGGCATTATGTTAGGCATGCCTAATACTCTTTGTCAATTCGTGATGTAAAGCCACGCTATCCACGTTTTGCCTGCAAAATCGCAGTCACAACCTTGCCGTCGGCCTTGCCCTGTGACGACTTCATGATTGCCCCAACCAGCGCGCCCATCGCCTTTTCTTCGCCAGCGCAATACTTGGCCCACGCATCTGGCTGAGCCGCAATTGCAGCATCGACCATTGCTTCAACAGCAGATGTGTCGAGGGCTTCAAAACCTTTTGCCGCAGCAATTGCCACTGCATCGCCGCCGCCGTTGGCAACTATCTCGGCAAGAATTGTTTTTGCTTGCGTTGCAGTGACCTTTGCATCGCGTTCGAGCAATGTGAGTGCAGCCAAATCTTTGGCAGGCACGACTGGATTTGCGCCTATTTCGGCAAATGCCTGCTGCACATAGACAAGTGCGCGAGCAGGCTCACCACCTGCATCGGCAACGAGTTGCACGAAGTCATCTTGGCCGCGCTCGACAATGACGTACACGGCTTCGCTTTCTCTGTCGGCACCAGTAAGTTGCGACAATCGTGCACGACGCGCAGCAGGCAATATCGGCAATGACGCGCGAATTGATTCGACCCACTCGGTGCCCGGATCCAGCAGCACAAGATCGGGCTCAAGAAAATATCTGTAATCGTCGGCGTCTTCTTTCACCCGCAATGTGTGCGTGCGCCCCTCGGAGTCGTCCCAGTGGCGGGTCTCTTGGCGGATTGTGCCTCCGGACTCGAGCACATCTACTTGACGACGAGCTTCGTAATCAATGGCCTTGCCAACCGCGCGAATGGAGTTGACGTTTTTGATTTCGCAGCGAGTACCAAATGGTTCGTCTGCTTTGCGCACCGAGACGTTGACGTCGCAGCGCATCGAGCCTTCTTCCATTTTTGCATCGCTTGCACCAACCGCGAGCAAAATGCTGCGCAACTCAGAAACATATTGGCGCGCCTGATCGGCGTTGCGAATGTCGGGACGAGAAACAATTTCGACAAGCGGAACACCAGCGCGGTTGAAGTCGACAAGTGAGTAGTCGCTGCCGTGAATACGGCCGCTTGTGCCACCGAAGTGCGTTGACTTACCGGTGTCTTCTTCGAGATGCGCGCGCTCGATACCAATGCGCACGTCGCCCGGCAACATCATAAACCCATCAATGTTGATCGGCTGGTCGTACTGCGTGATTTGATACGCCTTAGCGAGGTCTTGGTAAAAGTAGTTTTTGCGGTGAAACGTGCTTGCTTGCACGGTGCAATTGAGCGCAAGGCCAAGGCGTATTGCAAGCTCGACAGCGCGTCGGTTGATAACAGGAAGCGCGCCTGGCAAACCGAGTGTGACGGGATCGATGTTGGTGTTTGGCTCGTCACCGAAATGGTTTGGACTTGCCGAGAACAACTTTGTTTTGGTGTCTAACTCGACGTGAACTTCGAGGCCAATCACCATTTCCCAACCGTTGGGAAGGACTGTTGCGTGCGATGGAGCAGACGATGCGTTGCTCATGATGCGCGCTCCAAAACAGCCGCAACACGAAACATGGTTGGTTCTCCAAGTGCTGGCGCAAGTATTTGCACGCCAACTGGCATCGAATGCGCGCCAGTTCCGAACGGCACGCTCATTGCTGCGTGACCAGCAAGGTTTGTAGGAATCGTAAAGATGTCGCACAGATACATGGTCAGCGGGTCGCTCGTTTTTTCGCCGATCGGAAACGCGACTGTTGGAGATGTTGGCGTCAAGATCACATCGCACGATTGGTATGCAGCAGCAAAGTCGTTGGCAATGAGTCTGCGAACTTTTAGCGCCTTGCCGTAGTACGCGTCGTAATAGCCGGCCGATAATGCATATGTGCCCAACATGATGCGGCGTTTTACTTCTGCGCCAAAACCTGCTGCCCGAGTGGCGCCATACATGCTGATGAGGTCTTCTGATTCGACTCGCAAGCCGTAACGCACGCCGTCGTAACGAGCAAGATTGCTCGAAGCCTCTGCAGGAGCAACTAAATAATACGCAGTGAGACAATACGAAAGCGATGGCAATGCAATGTCGACAATCGTTGCGCCTGCGGCCTGGAGCGCAACGAATGCTGCATCAAGTCGAGCAAGCACTTCTGGTTCACAGCCGTCAGGCATGTCGGAGAGTCTGCCGATGCGCATTCCCTTAACCCCTTGACCGAGCACCGCTGTGAGCGAAGCCATGGGTTGATCGAGCGATGTTGAGTCGAGTGGGTCGTGCCCGCCGATGACTTCCATCATGAGCGCGGCATCGGCGACAGTATGTGTGAACGGACCAATTTGATCGAGACTGCTGGCAAACGCAACGAGACCTTGGCGGCTCACCATGCCATATGTGGGCTTGACACCAACAACACCGCACAGCGCTGCCGGTTGACGAATGCTGCCGCCTGTGTCGCTACCCAAACTTGCTGCTGCAAAACCTGCGGCAACTGCCGCTGCGCTGCCGCCACTTGAGCCACCAGGTACACGCGATGTGTCGAGCGGATTGCGCGTTGTACCAAACGCAGAGTTTTCGGTGGATGAGCCCATTGCAAATTCGTCCAAGTTGGTTTTGCCAACAATGACAGCACCCGCCTGCCGTAAACGTGTCACGACTGTTGCGTCGTACGGCGGTTTCCAGCCTTCTAATATTTTTGACGAACACGTGGTTGGCACGCCGCGCGTGCACATGTTGTCTTTGAGAGCGATTGGCACACCAGCGAGCGGACCACGGTCTTTGCCGGCCTTCAAGTCGGCATCGATGCTTGCAGCATTGGCGCGTGCAGACTCGGACATGATGTGATTGAACGCGTGAATTTCGGTCTCGCGCTTGTCAATGCGAGCGAGATGTTGTTCGAGCACATCGGATGCAGTTGTTTTGCCGTCACGAATCGAGCCGACGATGTCGACTACAGAAACAAATTCACTCGTCATGATTCTGCACCGTTCGATGGCGGAACGCGAAAACGGCCGTCTTGAGGTGCTGGAGCGTTATCGAGAACTTCTTGGCGATCTAGACCGGGCACAACAACATCTTCGCGATACACATTTTTAATTGGGAAAGGTTGCGCCATTGGCGTCACAGCCGACAAATCGAGTTTGTCGATGTCGCCAAAGTGGTCGAGCATCCCTGTCAACTGCGTGGTCATGAGGGCCAGTTCGGCTTCGGTCAGGTCGAGCCTGGCCAAGTGCGCCACCTTGGCCACCACTTGGGCAGTGATTTTTGGTGTTGTCTTTGCGTCGGACGAAGGGCTCACAGCCCTTCAGCCTATTGGCTCTTCAAGGAGATAAGAACTGCGGATTCGGGGAACAGCATCGGTGGTTGGATACCTACCGATGAAAGTTGAGCGCCCGTCAACGTGAATGATGACTGTTCTTTCGAATCATCGAGAGGCACATATGTAACCGTGTATTTAACGTCACTCAATAGTCCATGAATTTTCCAGAGTGACGGCACGAGGCCTTGCGCTGTGGTCAGTTGCGCGTAACACATCAAAGCTTTGTGCTTGTCTGACGAAATTACGCCGTGCGCAACAGCACTGTTGTCGGAAGTTACGTCGTAGCGCACAAAGTCGCCGCTATGCAACAACTCTCGATGTTGTTTGTACAAGCCAATGATGTGACGAAGCTGTTTTTGTTGGTCGTCGCGCAGGGTGAGCAAATTCCACTCAACACCCATGTGTCCAAACATGGCCGTTGCACCTCTAAACGCAAGCGATTGGCGCCGACCAGTGGTGTGTGCGGTGGGTGGGCCAATGTGTGCACCCATTACTTCGAGCGGCACCAACATTGATGTGCCACGTTGAATGATTTGTCGCTCGAGTGCGTCATTGCAGTCGCTTGTCCATACGCGTTCGGTTCGGCGCAATATTTCGTGATCAATGCGTCCGCCACCCGATGCACAGCTTTCAATTTCAACATTCGGGTGCGCTGCACGCAGTTGGTCAATCAATTGGTACACAGCTCGAGTTTGATTGTGCGTACCTGGTGCCCCATCGCTTCCGGTTGCATGCACATGCGCGCGGTTCATGTCCCACTTGACATACGCAATGTCGTTTTCGCCAAGCAGTGCATCTAACTGCCTATATATATGTGCGTATGCGTCTGGGTGCGCAAGATTGAGCACCAATTGGTTGCGTGCCAATACAGGCTCGTAACTAGGAGCCATCAGAACCCACTCGGGATGCGCACGAAAGAGGTCAGAGTCGGGATTGACCATTTCAGGCTCCACCCAAATTCCAAAATCCATGCCGAGTTTGCGCACATGCGAGATCAATGGACTAAGCCCATTCGGATAAACGTCGGGCGACACAAACCAATCACCAAGACCAGACTTGTCGTTGCGACGCGAACCAAACCACCCGTCGTCTAATACAAAGCGCTCGACTCCCACTGCGGCGGCGGCATCGGCGAGTGCACTCAGTCGTTGTATGTCGTGATCAAAGTACACGGCCTCCCATGTATTGAGCATGACTTTTCTAGGTCGTGAGACCGTTGGATGATGTGAGCTCGAACGCACGCTGCGATGTAACGCATGGGTTGCCCCATTGAGGCCATTGCCCGACCACACGCCAATCACTTCGGGGGTTGCGTACGACTCACCAGGCTCGAGACACAATTCGCCTGCATGCAACAGTTCGCCCAACTGCATATATTTTCTGCCGTCTGGCAATACTTCGGCGAGCAACACCGAGTTGCCGCTCCACGCGAGATGCGCTCCCCACACTTGCCCATTCCATTCGTCTGCAAAGCGTTCGGTTGCAAAGATCAACGGCAAGTGTTCATGAGATGTGCGGCCTGTGCGATTTTCTGCGGTCCATGCACCATCTACAAACTCTCGACGATGCAACTGTGCTTCACGCGCCCACCGACCACTAAATGTGAGCAACTGTGTTGCACTCTCAACGACAGGCAACGTAATAGTCAGATTGGTGAGCAAGTATCGCGTCTCACCGATATTGCGCAACATTGCGGTGGCGTGAAGTGTGCCCACTGCACTGCACACAAGCTTGGTTTCAAGTTCGAGTTGCGCAACATCATCTCGCGTTATCGAAATCAATTGTTGATCGACAACTTCGCAGCTCACAAAAGAAAACCGTGGTGCCCAATGACGACCGCCCGGACGATGCCCGCCGATACCTGGCCGCATGGTGGCACCATCGCCATGACACGGCACCAATGAAACTGCGTTGATTGCATCGCTCACGCCAGGCATGATTGGTCGAGCAGTTGCTGTCGTCATCGCATCAAGATTGGCTAGCGAAGCCGCGTTCAACGCTGCACCCCAATACATAATTGTCGGCACTCCACCCGAGACGTCGCACACCACCGACTGGCGAGAATCGCCGATGTGCTTCAGGATTGAACGCGCTGGTTGAGTAGACACCACTGCGCACGGTACCGTCAGTTGCAGATCCATGGCTACTCAACACAACCTCACGCATGGTGGCTCGGGCAATGAACGCATTGATCCCTCTACAGGCACTGTTGTGCACGTAGTTGGCTCGCGACAGAATCGCCCCAATTTGCCCACTGCCGATTGCCCGTTTTGTGTGGGTGGACTAGAGGCTCCGCAACCTTACGAAACACATCACTTTGCAAATCGTTGGCCTCCAATGCCAAATGATCGCTGCGAGATCGTGTTGTATTCGCCCGATCATGATCAATCTTTTGCGGGTCTAGGTGTAACAGGAGTGCGAAGCGTGATCGATTTGTGGGCGCAACGAACAACCGAGATCGGTGCGCGCGCAGACGTTGATGACGTATTGATCTTTGAAAACCGTGGTCGAGAAGTTGGTGCAACGATTGATCACCCACATGGACAGATTTATGCGTTTGACCACATTCCGACACGAACGAGTGCACGACTCAGCAATGGTTGGAGACCAGACCAATCGCAAGAGCGACTTGTGTACGAGCAAGATGGCTGGCGCACTTCGGTGCCGTACGCATCTGTATACCCAGTGGCACTCGAGATTGCCCCATCAATACAAGTGGGAAGCCTGAGCGAACTCAGTTCTGATCAGCGAGATGCATGTGCGGCGATGTTGGTGGACGCGCTTTCACGAATTGATGCTCTATTCGGTGCGCGCGTGCCGTATATGTTGTGGCTCAATCAGCGACCAACAACAAACGAAATGAAACATGCTGATGCGTGGCTCAATTTTGAAATCGTTTCACCATGGCGCGGCAATGGAGTAATGCGTTATATCGCAGCAGCCGAGGTATCGACTGGGGAATATTTCAATCCGATGATTCCTGAAGATCTCGCTGTCGCGTTGCGATAATCACAAGTACCGAGACTGCAAACACCACGAGTGAGACCCACTGATTGAGGCGCAGGCCACCGACGTGATGTGCCTCATCGATGCGAATACCCTCAATAAAAAAACGAAACAAGGTGTAGCCGGCTGTATAAAAACAAAACAATCTGCCGGGGCGCATCGGTACTTTTTTGTCGAGATACAACAATGCGAGACTCAATGCGCCGCATGCCAATGACTCATATAAAAAAGTTGGATGAAACGTCGTGCCAGTCGCATAGCCAGCAGCATTGGCTGTTGATGCAGAGACTTCAAGCGCCCATGGCAATGTTGTCGGGCGACCAAACAACTCTTGGTTGAACCAATTGCCCCATCGGCCAATCGCTTGTGCGAGCGGCAACGCCGGCGCAACGCATGTGAGCAAGAGCCCCACCGAAAGACCTTTGCGCTTTGCGAACCACACTCCCGCAACCGTGCCGAATGCAATGCCGCCCCAAATACCAAGGCCGCCTTTCCACACCTGCACAATGGCACCAAGATTGTTTTCAAATCGTTGCCAGTCGGTGACAACGTGATATAGCCGCGCGCCAACAATGCCAACGGGCACGGCGATCATCGCGATTGCACCCATGTCATCACGCGTACCAACGCCACGTTCTTCCATGCGACGACCAGCGAGCCATACTGATGCCATTACGCCGAGCGCGATCATTGCACCGTACGCATTGAGTTGCAGTGGCCCAAGATGTACTGTCCCGCTAGGTGGGCTCGGAATACTGGCTAGATAATTCACTCGCTCGCGATTTTCTTGACAAAGTCCATCGACCTTGAGTTCACGATGTCCTTCTCAAAATCTTGCGTTGCAACGTGAAAACTGCGCTCAAGCATCACGCGCTCGATTGCGCCACCGTAGTTGGCTACGAGAAACTCACCCTGTTCGGGTGCAACGACGTGGTCGTTAATAGAGTTGATCAACAGCATCGGCATCTTGATACTCGAATATTTTGTTGCAAGTGGTGCCAAACCATCTACGAACAGCGAGAGCGCTGGTTGCAAAGGAGTTGCGTCATACGAGCTTTCCTTGACAGCCGGATCAGCAATATCGCTACCGATAGATTCCATTGTCACTTGTCCGCCATCGATCATCGACTGAATCATGGCAAGAACCTCGTCGGCCATTGGCTGTGCAGCAGGGTTAATGCAGACAATGCCTGCGATTTGGGGATGCTGCGATGCCAACCACAATGTCAGTGCGCCGCCCATCGACAGACCAACGACCACAACGTTGGCGCAACGAGAAGCAAGGGTTGTATATGCCAACTCTGCATCGCTACTCCAATTCGACCAGCGGGTCGGAATCATGTCTTCTACGGTTGTTCCATGGCCGGACAGCCTTGGCAATTCAACGTGAAAGCCTTCTGCAGCAAAAACCTCGGCAAGGTTGCGCATAGATGATGGGTTGCCGGTAAAGCCATGGATCACCAATACGCCAGTCGTACGCGTGCCATTATGCGACCATGCTTCGGCTCCTGCCAGCACTGTTGTGTTCATTTCATATCCCCCAGTTCTCCGTAGTCATTCCAATTTCAAACCATCCTATATAACTAATTAAAACTCTTTGACCGTCGAACAAGCCAAACCCTGATTGACTGAATTCGTGAATCAATCGCGCCGTCAGCTCGATACAACGGCCATTGCTGCAGTTGCGCCAGTAGTAGCCCTACTTCCCGTGTGGCTGATTGCAATCGGTTTTTTTTGGCTGCCTCTGCGGCTGACCTCGGACGTTTCATATTTATTTTTTGCCACTATGGCAATGCTTTTAGGAGTCGTGCTGTTTTCGCGCCCAGTGCAACGGATTGTTTTTGCTCGGATGCTTGGTGCAAGACCACCAACATCGCGCGAACACCTTGCATTGCAGCCCGCATGGAACATCGTGTCGCAGGCAAATCATTTTTCACCGAATCGATTTGTACTCACCGTCGTTGACAGCGATGAAACTAATGCGTTCGCATGCGGCGGACATCTACTCGTCGTTTCTTCGTATGCGATCGATCACTTGCGACAAGACCAACTCACTGGAGTACTTGCCCACGAACTCAGTCATCACATGGGCGGTCACACGGTTGCTCTCACCATTGCGCAATGGATGAGCCTTCCGATAATTGGACTTGCGCGCCTGGGCATCTGGCTTCGCGATGTCAGTAGACGCGCTACGACACCATTCACTGAGCGATATGTGTTCGTACGATTTGCAATGCAAGCAATTGCCGCGCTGCTGACAGCGGTTTCGTATGTGTTGCTTTCAGGCTTCAACACTGCACAGACTCTCAATAATCGCATTGGTCGGGCATCTGAATATCGTGCCGATGCCAGAGCAATGGAGATGGGATTTGGAAACGAATTATTGAGTGCGTTGCGCAATACAACTCATCAGGCAAACCTCACGGGCATGCGACTTGCGCCAACAATTTCCACTTTGACTCATCCGCCTGCTGGTACTCGAATCGCGAAACTTGAAGCGTTGCTCAAGCGTGACGTTGCGCACAAACAACATTCTGTTCGTCGTCACCAATAACGCTGGCGATAGCGTTTCGTGGCATGAACCCTGCAGTGCAAGACACGGCACTTGACCCATTTCTTGCTGCAGCAACTGGTCGTCGCGTTGCCCATACTCCCGTGTGGTTCATGCGTCAAGCAGGCAGAAGTTTGCCCGAGTATCGCGCAATTCGTGGCGAAGGCAGCATTCTGGATGCAATTAAGCAACCCCGACTTGCAGCAGACATCACGTTGCAACCCGTAACGCGATACGGAGTTGATGTAGCAGTGTTGTATAGCGACATCGTTGTTCCTGCCCACGCAGTTGGTTTTGGGATCGACGTTGCGCCGGGCACGGGGCCAGTTGCCGAGCAACCATTTCGCACGAGCGCCGACTTGCAACGACTTCGCGAATTTGAACCAGAAACCGACACGCCCTACGTACTTGAAACCGTTCGCATGCTGGCATGCGAACTCAACGTGCCGCTCCTTGCATTTGCTGGTGCGCCATTTACTGTTGGTAGTTATTTGGTTGAAGGCAAACCAAGTCGTGATCACTTGATCACTAAACAGATGATGGCGAGCGAACCTCAGTTGTGGCACGACTTGATGCAGCGACTCACACAACATGCTGTTGCATCCATACGCAGTCAGCTCGACGCCGGTGCGAGTGCTTACCAACTGTTTGACTCGTGGGCAGGAAACTTAACGAAAGAGCAATATCGCGATGCTGTTCTTCCGCATTCTGCACATGTCATCAGCGAATTGCGTGCATCCCATCCGCATGTGCCGTCAATTCACTTTGGAGTTGGCTGCGATCACCTGCTCGAGTTGATGCACACTGCAGGCGCAACAGTGATCGGTCTCGATTGGCGCACGTCAATTACGAGCGCACGAGCGCGTCTTGGCAAAGACACCATTGTTCAAGGCAACCTCGATCCATCGCTTGTGCAAAGTGACGTCGCAACAGCACTGAAGGGCGCCGATGCCGTGCTCGCTGACAACGCCAACCATCCTGGTCATATTTTTAATCTTGGTCATGGCGTCACTCCTGGCGTCAACCCAGATGTCTTGGCAGCAGTTGTGCAACATGTGCACGAAAAGACACACGTATGAGCGTCAATTCACTTCCAAACCTAGATCGCACTGCTGTTTTGTTGATGGCCTATGGCACCCCGCATAGTACGCAAGAAATACTTCCCTATTACACCGACATTCGACGCGGCCGCGCTCCAACCGACGAGCAACTTGCCGACTTGGTTGCCCGCTACGACGCGATTGGTGGCATTTCGCCGTTGGGAGCACGCACCGAAGCACAACGAGATGCGCTTCAACGCGCGTTGGACGCTCTGGCGCCCGGCCAATTCCATGTGCAGTTGGGTCTGAAGCACGCTGCACCAATGATTGAAACCGCAGTAGACGACTTGGCTCAACAAGGTTTCACCAAGATCGTTGCGCTCGTACTTGCACCACACTTTTCGTCATATTCAATTGGACAATATGTTGGTCGTGCTGCCGATGCGGCAAAGCCATATGAAGTACAAGTACTCGGTATTAATTCGTGGGCCGTTGAGCCCGCCTTTATCGACTTTATTGCTGCCGACATGAAAGCAAAGTTGGCTGCAATGCCAAATCGCACTCGCGTGTTGTTTACTGCACACTCATTGCCACAGCGCATCATCGATGCAGGCGACCCATACCCAACCGAGTTGCATGCAACAGCAACGGCAGTTGCAAACAAACTTGGACTTGTCGAGCACCAAGATTGGGACATTGCGTGGCAATCGGCAGGTCGTACACCCGAGCCATGGATTGGGCCAGATATTTTGCTTGCCATCGACGACATTGCTGCACAGCGCAGTGCGAACGGAGTGTTGGTGAGTGCTGTTGGATTTGTGGCCGATCACTTAGAAGTGTTGTACGACCTCGACATTGAAGCCGCCCGACACGCCGACAAGCTTGGGCTGAGCTTTAGTCGTACCGCATGTGTGAATGATGATTCAGCAGTGATGAGCGCACTTGCTCAGCGCGTGTTGTCAGCAGCCTGCGAAGATCACTCGTAAAGGAAAATTGCATGTCAAGCGCCGAAGAAACTAGTAAAGGGAACTTCAGTGACAAGCATGTTGTGATCGTTGGTGCGGGCATCACCGGCCTTGCTGCAGCGCATCAGTTGCTCCAACATCCACACCCACCCAAGATCACGATTATTGATGCAGCCGATCGCATCGGCGGCATTATTCAAGCGTCGCCCTTTGCTGGGCTTGACTCTGTTGACGAATCGGCGGATGCATTCTTGACACGTGCACCTAGTGCAATGAATCTTGCTGCAGCGGTTGGGCTTGATCAGCAACTCACTTCTCCGGCTGCAAACCATGCATACATCTGGAACCGTCAAATGCACGCCATCCCTACTGGGACGATGCTCGGCATTCCTGCATCGCGCAAAGCCATCTGGGGCACACCATTACTTTCAACTCGCGGCAAATTGCGAGCATCAGTCGAGCCGTTTATTCCTCGCTCAATAGGACGATCCACAGATTCACTTGGTGCAGCAATACGAAGTCGTTGTGGCAACCAAGTTCTCGAGCGACTTGTCGACCCACTCGTTGGCAGTATCTACGCAACCGACACCGACAACTTCAGCGTGCACGGCATGCCACAGGTTGCCGAGCTATTGGGTCAGCCAACAAGTCTCATGACCGCCGCACACAATGCACTAGTGAATCGCACGAGCGGTGGGGCCGTGTTCGCAACTCCGATTACAGGAATGAGCACACTCACTCACGCAGTACACGAAAAGATTGTTGAGAACGGAGCACGTGTCGTGCTTTCATCACTTGTGCGCACAATCGAGCCACAGGGCAAGAGCTATCTCGTGCACCTTGAAGCCGAGTCATTGCATGCAGACGCAGTCATATTGGCTAGTCCTGCGCGCCATACCGCAACGTTGGTTAAACAACTGAGCAGCACTGCTTCGCACCAACTTTCCACATTTGAGCATGCGTCAGTAATCATGATTGCGATGACAATCCCTCGCGCTCAGTGGCCACAACACCTCACTGGTACTGGCTATCTCGTACCCAAGCCAGTACAGACTGGTGTTACCGCTGTTTCATTTGGCTCAAATAAATGGGCTCATTGGAAAACAACTGCTGACGAAATGATCTTGCGTGTTTCACTGGGCCGGGATGGTGCACCAATGCATCATCTTGACGACACAGCACTGCTCGAAGTTGCTCTACGCGACTTGCGCGCGCATTTAGGTTTTGATGCAACACCAACCAACATGCGGTTCACGAGATGGATCGAATCATTTCCCCAATACAGGCCTGGCCACTCAAGCAGAGTTGGCGAGATCGACAAACAATTACACGCAGCGGCTCCAGGCATTGTTCTTGCCGGCGCCAGTTATCGCGGTATTGGTATTCCTGCATGCATTGCCGACGCTCAACGAGCAGCATCTCATGCACTCGCATCGCTATTGTCGTAGCTACGCAAACTGCACAATATTCGCCCATGAAAAAACCAATAATCAAAGCCATCGTGGCCGGCATGATCGTTGCATTCAGTCTCCCTCCTTGGGGTTGGTGGCCCCTCACCTATGTTGGCGTTGCTCTGTTTGCAACATGTACACCAAATAGCAATCGCGCACGATTCATGCTTGGCACAATGTTTGCGCTCGCTTGGTTGGCACCAGGCATGGCTTGGATGTGGTTTCTTACTTCACCCGGCTACATCATTTCAGCGATTTTATTTTCGGTGTTGCACGGCGTCGCCGCAATGATCACTGGTCTTCTTACCTCTCAACCCCGACACCGAACTTTCATTGGTCCGCTTGCACATACGTTGGCTGAGGCATTGCGATTTTCATTTCCATTTGGTGGTGTTCCACTTGCAACCTTGGCTATCTCACAAGCTGCATCACCTATGGCGCCACTTGTGCGCATTGGCGGACCCCTCCTGCTCACGTACATGGTGTTTCAGATCGGCTTTGCTCTCTCATCCATTCGTTTTGCTCCGCGTGGTAAACACATTGCGCTACTTGGCGTAGGCATTGTTGCGGTTATTTTCCTTGGACAAATAGCGCCCAACGGACACGACATCGGTCGTTTGCTCAATATTGCTGCCGTTCAAGGCGGAGGACCACAGGGCACATTGGCCATTCATTCCAATAGTCGAGATGTTGTTGATCGACATCTCGCCGCAACTCGCACTATTGACGCATCGAGCGGTTACGACTTGGTTGTTTGGCCCGAGAACGTTATCGACGTCGACAGTTTTTCGTCGAGCGCCGAGCGTAGTGAAGTCGCCGCTCAGGCTGCCCGACTCAACGCACCATTTCTTGTTGGCATTACCGAAGATGTTGACGATCGATTTTTTACTAATGCCCAAATTGTTGTCAACACCGAGGGTTCGCTTGGCGATCGCTACGACAAAGTGCGGCGCGTACCATTTGGAGAATTTGTGCCGATGCGCGGGCTACTCGAGGCAGTTGGTGCTCCTGTAGACAGAATCCCCCGTGATGCACAAGCTGGCACTGGTCTGTCAATTCTCCGAGCAGCAAACACCACAATTGCCGTTGTGATTTCATGGGAAGTCTTTTTTGCAGGAAGGGCCAACGAGGGCGTCGAGCGTGGTGCAACGTTGCTCGTAAACCCCACAAATGGCTC
>CAXNIQ010000012.1:0-14672 GCA_964202465.1 Ilumatobacteraceae bacterium | reverse complement strand
GCATGCGATGATGCGGGCCGTGTAATCAACCCACTTATTTTGGATGGCCAAATACATGGTGGCATTGGCCAAGGTGCTGCACAAGCACTTCTCGAAGAAGTTCGCTATGACACTGACGGCAACCCGATCACATCAAATTTTGCCGACTACGCATTTATCTCAGCAGCCGAATTACCAAGCTTCCAGGTCATCCATATGGAGACACCAACACCGCGCAACCCACTTGGCGCAAAAGGCATCGGCGAATCGGGCACCATTGGCTCTACGCCTGCTGTGCAATCGGCGGTAATCGATGCGCTCTCACACTTGGGCGTGCGTCACATCGACATGCCAGCCACACCAGAGCGTGTGTGGACAGCAATTAATGCTGCGCGATAACGCGCACAACATTTCTCCGACAAAGCTAGTGATCGATATCTGTCATAAAGTTATTGCATGAATTCATCTGCTGACCCAATTGTTGCCCAAAACCTCGTTCGCTATTTTGGAGATGTAAAGGCCGTTGACGGCATCAATATCACCGTGAAGAGTGGTGAAATTTTTGGATTTCTCGGCCCCAATGGTGCCGGAAAATCTACAGCGGTGCGCATGCTCACCACACTCTTGCGCCCCACCTCTGGCACAGCAACCGTTGCGGGCTTCGATGTCGCAAAACATCCTGACGAAGTGCGACGCCGAATTGGTGTTGCACTTCAAGATGCAGCTATCGATCCCCTGATGACCGGAACCGAATTGCTTCGCTTGCAAGCGGTGCTGTACGGAATCCCGCAGTCGCAGATGAAAAACCGTGCGAATGAGTTGCTCGAGCGAGTTGGCCTCACGGCAGCGCAAGATCGTCGTGTTGGCACGTATTCGGGTGGCATGCGCCGCCGTCTCGACTTGGCACTTGCACTCATTCACCAACCAACTGTGTTGTTTCTCGACGAACCTACAACCGGTCTTGATCCAATGAGCCGCATGTCGCTGTGGGAAGAGGTGCGCAGGCTCAATAGCGAGGGCACCACTGTCATGTTGACCACTCAATATTTGGAAGAAGCCGATCAACTCGCAGACCGCATCGCAATCATCGACGCAGGCAAAATTGTGCGAGAAGGAAGACCACAAGATCTCAAGGCAGGCGTCGGATTTCCAACGCTGTTGATCACCGTTCCACCCGATCAGATTGAGCGCGCCAAGGTAGTGCTTGGCGCATTTGGCGACATGCGCCCAACCGCCGAGGGTTCGCTTGGTGTTGGATTGCGCGGCGGCGCAGATGTCGTCACCGACGTTGTGCGCAAACTCGACGAAGCATCTGTACGAGTGCAACACCTAGAAGTCAACGAGCCAAGCCTTGACGACGTGTTTGCAGAAGCAACTGGCCACCGCCTCGAGGGTGCCAAGGCATGACGGCTGTAACAACGGTGCGCAGCCGGCAGCTCTCAATGCGTCAAACAGTTGCGATGGCCAAGCGGTCAACGCTCGAGATTGCGCGACAACCAGCGCTCATTGCGCCAAGCATGTTCTTCCCCATATTTTTTGCAGTACTCAGCGCTTCAAGTTTCAGCAAAACCACGTCGATACCAGGTTTTCCGAAAGTCGAGTCGTTCATGCAGTTCACACTTGCATCAACAATTGTGCAAGGAGTGTTGTTTGGTTCGGTAACTGGCGCTGCGGCGCTTGCTACCGACATCGAAAATGGTTTCTTTGATCGTTTGCTGCTTTCGCCAACAACGCGCACCGGAATTTTGTTGGGTCGCCTTGCTGGAGGAGCGCTCTTCGGGTTGTTTCAGTCTGCATTTTTCCTTGCCGTGCTCGTTCCTTTTCATGCACCGATTACTGCCGGAATACCTGGCGCATTGGTAATGATCTTGTCGGGCGGCATCGTCTCGCTTGCCATCAGTGCCATTATGTCGTCGGTTGCTATTCGCACAGGTTCTGCCGAAGCGGTACAAGGCACTTTTCCATTGTTGTTTGTATTGCTTTTCTTTTCTAGCGCCTTCTTCCCCCGCGAGACAATGAGCGGTGCCTACAAACGTGTTGCCGACCTCAATCCAATTTCATATCTCGTTGAGGGTCTGCGCGCACTTGTGCTCGAAGGCTTTTCATTTTCTGCCGTAGCACGCTCGCTTTTAGTGCCAACCGCAATTTGTGTTGTCGCAATTTTGTTTGCGCTCACAGAGCTTCGACGCAGGTTGGCCGCACGATGAGCATCACAACCATGCGCAGTTCTCGCGGGCTCGCCTTGCGCGGAGTTCGCAATCTTCGTCGTTTGCCTTCTGCATTTTTCCCCTCAATGGCAATGCCGGTGTTCACGATGATTGCATTTGCCGGAACCTTTTCGGCGATCACTCGGTTACCCGGATTTCCAACCGATCGATCTGTCAATTGGTTCATGCCGCTAGGTATTTGTTTCGGTGCCGCATTTAGCGGCATCGGACTCGGGTTCTCCACTATTCGAGACATCGAGACGAAGTTTTATGATCGATTGTTG
The DNA here is from genome assembly GCA_964202465.1 of Ilumatobacteraceae bacterium. GTDB lineage: Bacteria > Actinomycetota > Acidimicrobiia > Acidimicrobiales > Ilumatobacteraceae > UBA3006. Next base: position 12,202 of record CAXNIQ010000012.1, on the reverse strand, counting down.
ATGTCGCCCGTTCCACGTCGCGCCCTCATCATTGGCCCCTTACTCACGGCATGGGTACGAATTGCCATCTTGTGTGCATTTGTTATTCCGATGGGCATGCTTCTTGGTGTTCGCTTTACAGGCGGACTACTTGGTTTATTTACGCTGGTCATCGCAGCAGTTGGCGTCTCAACCATTTCGCTCGGCTGGGGTCTTGGCTTAGCTTTCAGATTTCGCGATATGCGTGGTGCCGCAGTGATGCAACTCACCATGTTTGTTGTGCTCTATCTCTCGACAGCACAGATGCCGCTTCCGTTAATGCATGGTTGGTTACACAACGTTGCGCGCATCAATCCAACAACCAATATTTTGCGACTCGCACGTCAAGGGCTTGTGCTTCCAACATCTGTTGACTACATGAGTTGGCACAACACTTTCGGAGGATTGCTTGCAATTGCTGGCATGGCCACATTGACACTTGTGTTTGCGCGACGCGGTCTCGACAAACTCAACAAATAGTCAGTTATTGTGTAAGCACCATGCCTACATCGTCGATGCACCGACACTGCACAACGTTTATTGTTGCATTGCTTCTCGTTTTGTTGACATCTCCAGCGCGATTATTCGCGCATGATGTTGCGCCTAACATTTCGCACAATGTTTCGCCCAGCGCACAAACTGCTCTCGCTGCGGCAAAGTTGTCAATTTCGAGCGCCAAATTTAGTCGAGCCGCAGTTGTGGTACTCAAAGGTGGCACCCTCACCTTGGTCAATACCGACGACGTTGCCTATCGAATTAAGATTGGGGCCACGATATTGGTCGTTCCTGCCAAAGGTTCAAAGACCGTTCCGTTGCCACAGCGGGGAACATTCTCCATAACCTGCGCCAAAGCGCCCACTTTGCGCGCGACAATTACCGTCAAGTAACCCTGCGCCTACCCTTTCCTGCTCCGCCGTTAGACAAGACCCTGCTCTATGAGGCAGGATGTCGTCAAGCAAACTCACAGTGCACCGCACTAGTGGAATGGGGGGACTACAGAATGGTTGATATCACAGTCAGCATCACCGTCAATGGCACTCGCCAAGAAAAAAGTGTAGAGCCTCGCACACTGCTCGTACATTTTTTACGCGATCAACTGCAACTCACGGGCACCAACATCGGTTGCGACACATCGAGTTGTGGCGCGTGCACCGTGCATCTGAACGGCGAAGCAGTCAAGAGTTGCACTGTTCTCGCAGTACAAGCAGATGGTGGCACGGTGACAACCATCGAAGGTCTGAGCAAAGACGGTGTGATGCATCCAATGCAACAAGCATTTATGGAAAACCACGGTCTGCAATGTGGTTACTGCACACCGGGAATGGTGATGGCATCAATTGGTTTACTAAATGAAAATCCAAACCCAACAGAAGAAGAAGTCCGACTCGGCCTCGAGGGCAACCTCTGTCGCTGCACCGGATATCACAACATTGTGAAGTCGGTGCTCGCTGCGGCGAAGAAATAGGAGACGGTCATGACAATGACAGACAACCGCCAAAATACCGTCATCGGTACGCGGCAACTACGTCGCGAAGATCCTGCCCTCTTGACTGGTGAAGCAAAGTTCACCAACGATCTCAATTTGCCAGGTGCACTGCATCTTTCAATCTTGAGGTCTCCACATGCTCACGCAAAAATTGTGAGCATTAATACAGCAGCGGCCAAAGCCTCACCTGGCGTTGTTGCCGTGTATACCGGCGCAGAGTTGCAGTCACAGTGGGCAGGCCCAATGCCATGTGCATGGCCGGTCACTGCAGATATGAAAAATCCGCCGCACTTCCCTCTTGCAGCAAGCAAAGTTTGTTACGTCGGTGACGGTGTGGTTGCGGTGCTTGCAACAAGCGAAAGTGCATCACGCGATGCGCTCGACCTCATTGAAGTGCAATACACAGTTCTCAAAGCCGTTGTTGATGTCGAAGATGCACTCAGCGATGCCAACATTATCCACGAAGACTTGGGTACCAACAAGAGTTACACCTGGAATTTGAAGATCGAAGCCACCGAGGGTTGCGTCGAAGAGGCATTTCAAAATGCCGCATTCAAAGTCAGCGAGCGCTACGTGCAGCAGCGTTTATTGCCAATGGCCATGGAGCCACGCGCGGTTGCTGCAGTGCCACAACCATTTGGTGGCGACATCACGCTCTATTCGTCCACCCAGATACCCCACATTCTCAAAGTGATGGCCGCGCTCACACTCGGTATTCCCGAGCAACAAGTGCGTGTGATTGCGCCAAGTGTTGGTGGTGGGTTCGGATCAAAGCTCGATGTGTATGCCGAAGAGTTGTTGTGCATGGCGCTCGCGCGCAAACATGCCCTGCCCGTGCGCTGGGTTGAAGAGCGCAGCGAAAACTCGATGGCCACCATTCATGGTCGTGGACAAGTGCAATATGTTGAACTCGCCGCCGACAAAAGCGGCAAACTCACTGCGGTTCGCGTCCGGATCAAAGCTGACATGGGTGCATATCTGCAATTGGTCACGCCTGGTGTGCCAATTCTTGGAGCATTCTTATATGCGGGCGTCTACGACATCCCGCACGCTTACGACTTCAGTTGCGATGGCATCTTTACTACCCTCACGCCAACGGATGCATACCGAGGTGCTGGTCGTCCAGAAGCAACGTATGCCATCGAGTCGGCAATGGACGCGCTTGCGCGTGAAATGAAAATCGATCCACTCGAGTTGCGCAAGCGCAACTTCATTCAAAAAGAGCAGTTTCCATACACAGCATTTAGTGGTCTTACGTACGACTCGGGCGACCACTTACAGGCCGCCGAAAAAGCTGCGGGTCTTGCAGACTACGTAGGTATTCGCGCTCAACAAGCAAAACAAAATGTTCCGGGTGCCAAGAAGCGACTGGGCATTGGCATGAGTTCGTACTTCGAAATGTGTGGTCTTGCACCGTCGCGCGTGCTCGCCTCGCTCAACTATGGCGCTGGCGGCTGGGAAGCAGCAACCGTGCGCGTCTTGCCAACGTGCAAAGTGCAAGTGGTAACAGGCACCTCGCCACACGGTCAGGGTCACGAAACTTCTTGGGCAATGATTGCGTCCGAAAAACTTGGTATCCCACAAGAAGATATCGATGTGTTGCACAGCGACACTGCAATTTCTCCACTTGGTCTCGACACCTACGGTTCGCGTTCGCTTCCCGTCGGTGGCGTTGCCATTGCAGGTGCTTGCGACAAAGTTATCGACAAGGCCCGACTCATTGCTGCACACCAACTTGAGTGTTCTGCCGATGACCTCGAGTTTGCTGGTGGCGTGTTTAGCGTCAAGGGTTCGCCAGATCGCGCAGTGCCTATGGCAGCAATTGCGTTTGCAGCATTTACTGCACACAACTTGCCAGATGGTCTCGAACCAAACCTCGAAGCGCAGTACACCTACGATCCGCCAAACTTCTCATGGCCATTCGGTACGCACATGTGCGTACTCGAAGTCGACACCGAGACCGGCCAGATCGAGATTCTCAAATATGTTGCCGTTGACGACTGTGGTGTACAGATCAACCCACTGATCGTGGAGGGTCAAGTGCACGGCGGAGTGATTCAGGGCCTTGCCCAGGCGTTGTTTGAAGAGGCCGTGTACGACACTGACGGCAACTTAAAAACAACAACGCTTGCCGAATATTTGGTGCCAGCCGCAAGCGATGTTCCCTCCATCACCACTGCTCACACCGTCACGCCATCGCCTACCAACCAGCTTGGCGTGAAAGGCATCGGCGAAGCCGGCACTATCGGTGCTGCAAGCACGGTGATCAATGCGGTAGTTGACGCCTTGTCTGGCGTGGGCGTCACGTATATGCCAATGCCCGCATCACCACAAAATGTATGGCGCGCAATTCAATCAGCGGCACAAGCAAAGTAACTACGAAATTATTCAAGGGAGCACATCGTGATACCAGCAGCATTTGACTACAAGCGAGCATCTTCAGCAGCCGAAGCGATTTCGCTTGTCGGGCAATACGGCGATGATGCCAAGTTTTTGGCAGGTGGCCACAGCCTCTTGCCATTAATGAAACTTCGTTTAGCCCAGCCCGCGATGCTCATCGACATTGGTCGCATCAAAGACCTTTCCTACATCAAAGATGGTGGAGACCACATTGCCATTGGTGCACTGACCCGACACATGGATGTTGAAAAATCGGCGCTTGTACTCAAAGAAGTGCCACTGCTCGCCCACGCAGCCGGCCACGTCGGTGATGCTCAAGTGCGCCATCGCGGAACCATTGGTGGATCACTTGCACACGCCGACTCGGCAAGCGACCTACCAGCAACAACTCTTGCGCTCGGTGCAACATACGTTGCGCAAGGCCCAAAGGGCGAACGGCTCATTGGGGCAGCCGACTTTTACAAAGGCTTTCTCGAGAGTGCGCTCAAGCCAGACGAAATGCTGATCGAAATTCGCGTTCCAAAAATGAACGGCGCAAAGTGGGGTTTCGAGAAGTTCAATCGCCGTGCTCAAGACTGGGCCATTGTTGGCGTGGCTGCATGGCGCAGCAAAGACGTATCAGGCGTCGCACTCGTCAACATGGGCAGCACACCAATTTTGGCAACCAGTGTCTCGGCAGCCCTCAAGTCTGGTGCATCTGTTGCAGATGCGGCCGAACTCGCGTCAGCCGAAGCCGAGCCACAAGACGACTTAAACGCATCGAGCGAATACCGCGTGCACTTAGCCAAAGTGCTTGTGCGTCGCGCTCTCGAAAAGGCGTCGGCATAACGATTTCGCTAAACTCGTAAACCTGTCAGTCGCAACCTTTCTTCGGCGTAAACCAACGCGCACGCGCGTAGTTGCTGTTGCGTTCTATCTAGCGCTGTTTGCATGGTCAATTGAACGGTTTGGTTTACCAGTCGATCGCATTGCAGTCACCGGATGGATACTCGTTGCATTTATTTTTGCCAACGTTGGCAAGACATGGAAAGACCAATTTGCAATGTTGCGCGACTGGTCGATCTTTGCCGGCATGCTGTTTGCTTACGAATACAGCCGAGGTCTCTCGGATCAATTAGGTCGCCCCATCTCATATTTGGCAGTTCGCAATATTGATCGCGCACTCTTTTTTGGTACAGACCCAAATGTGTGGATGCAGCAACATCTCAATATCTCAAAAATTCTCAGTTGGTACGAATACCCGCTGGCTGTCACCTACATGACGCACTTCATTTTGCCTCCTGGCGTCGCCGTGGTGTTGTGGTGGTTTAATCGCGCCGAATGGGTGCGCTATGTGCGCCGATTGAGCATCTTGTTCTTTTTATCGTGCGTCACATTTGCGGCATTTCCAGTTGCCCCGCCTTGGCTGGCAGCAAAATATGGTTACATTGCGCCGCTACAACGCATCACTGCTCGTGCATGGTCGCACATGGGCATTAAGTCAGTGAGCAAAGTGTTTGACCGCGGTACTGCCATCACCAATCCGTATGCAGCGATGCCTTCGTTGCATGCGGCGTGTGCACTCTTGGTTGTGTTGTTCTTTTTCCCGTACATGCCAAAGTGGATGCGAGTCGTTTCGCTTGCATTGCCAGCAAGTATGGCTATTTGTCTTGTCTATTTCGGCGAGCACTATGTTGCCGACATTTTGGCTGGCTGGCTCTATGTGGGCATTGCAATCTGGATTTCAAACAAATGGGAAAAGCGAAATTCTGGCGCGATGAAAACTCGGCGCTCGCGTTAAAGAGTAATTTGTGCCGACGTGCGCGATGCGATGTATGGCTTGAAATACTTTGCACGAATCTCGTTGTGAGAGACATCTTCGTCATACTGACGCCACCCGTCCACATCGTCAAAGGTTGCAACGATTAGGTAGTTGGCATTGAGGGCTGTTGAAATGCCCAAGTCTGGTCCACAGTTGTATTCGCGCACCGAAGAGATATGCAATGCCATTTCTTGCAGCACAGCCGAAACGGTCTCTGCATGGTTCGGTGGCACCTGGTCATTCCACGTGATTGCTACAACATGCTGCAGCATTACAACAAACCTCCATAAGATCCGCCATCGACTTGCAAACTTGCCCCGGTTACAAACTTTGCGCCCTCGCCGCACAAAAATGCAACGACTTGACCGAAGTCGCCAGGGCTGCCCACCACCCCGGCAGGAATACCAAGAGAAGCAGCATCGGGCGTTGCGCCATACAACTGGGTAATGCGATTTGTGGCATGAATACCGGGCTGCACGGTGTTGACGGTGACACCATCTCGTGCAACTTCGCGCGCAACAGTTTTCAAGAATCCTGTGACGCCTGCGCGTGCAGTATTAGACAAAATCAAGTTGGCCATTGGTTGCCGCACAGCGACCGACGTAATAGCAACGATGCGCCCCCACTTGCGCGCCTGCATGCCTGGCAATACTTCTTTGCACATTCCAACTACTGACAACAGGTTTTGCTCAAGAGCTGCTGGGTATGCATCCAAATCTGTTGACGCAAAGTTTCCGGCTGGTGGTCCGCCACCGTTTGCCACCAAAATATCGATGTGCCCGAGTATCGCGGTGGCTTCGCGCACAAATTGGGCCCCGCCCCCGCCCGTCGAAACATCGGCAACAATTCCCACACATCCGTTGCCTATGGTTTTTGCTGCTTCGGCCACGCGTGCAGCATCACGGCTACAAATAACTACACGTACGCCCTCGTTGGCAAGTGCCTGCGCGGTTGCGAAACCCAAACCGGTAGATCCGGCAGCAACAGCTGCAGTTCGCGCGCCAATCCCCAGATCCATAGCCCAAAACGCTACTGCCGCTGGTGCTCGCTCGGTGCTAACTTAGTTCCGTTAGGTGGTGAGAAACCCCATGAGTGGGTATCAAGAAGACGAACGCTTTCTGGACGCGATCGCTGATGCCGAGCCGTATCCGTATTGGATGGAAGATGTCGACGAACCCGACTCCAATCCGATGCTCGTGCGTGACGATTCGTGCGACTTGTGCATTGTTGGTGGTGGATACACAGGCCTCTGGACAGCAATCTTGGCCAAAGAGCGCAATCCATCTGCAGATGTCATCCTGATTGACTCTCACGAAGTTGGCTCGGCGGCAAGCGGTCGCAACGGCGGCTTTATGGATTCAAGCCTGACGCACGGAATCGCAAATGCGCAGGCTCGATTTCCTCAAGAAGTTGGCTTGCTCGAAGACTTGGGTTTAGAAAACCTCAATCAAATTGAGGCAGCCATTCGTCGCTACAACATCGACTGCGACTTCGAGCGCAACGGTGTGATTGAAATAGCAAGCACGCGTCATGCTGCCAACTATCTCGAAGAGATGCGCGAAGACTACGAACAATTGGTTGAGTTGGGTCACAAAGTTGAATGGCTCGACCAACAAGCTGTGCAACGCGAAGTTGCGTCACCAATTTTCACTGGCGGCATGTGGTGCAAAGACACTGCAGCACTCGTTGATCCTGCGCGCCTCGTGTGGGGTCTCAAAAGTGCTGCCGAAAGTCTTGGAGTGCGCATCTATGAAGACACTCGCGCAACTGGTTTGGATTACTCGGGCAGCGGTGTCTTAGTAGAAACTGCGCTCGCTGATATCAAAGCCAAACATGTTGCGCTCGCCACAAATGCATTTAAGCCACTACTCAAGCGCATGCGCAACTACATCGCGCCGGTATACGACTACTGCCTCGTTACCGAGCCACTCAACGCGCAGCAACTCGACAGCCTGGGTTGGAAAAACCGCCAAGGTTTATCTGACATTTCTAATCAGTTTCACTATTACCGACTCACTGCCGACAATCGCATCCTGTGGGGCGGCTACGACGCAATGTATTTCTTCGGTGGAAAAATGAGCGTTGATTTGGAATCTCGTCCGGAGAGTTGGGCAAAATTGTCGCAACACTTCTTCGAAACTTTCCCCCAACTTGAAGGCGTCAAGTTTTCACACGTGTGGGGCGGCGCCATCGATACATGCAGCAGATACAGCGTGTTTTGGGGACAAGCCATGCGCGACCGAGTTGCCTACGCCATTGGCTATACCGGCCTTGGCGTGGCGAGTTCACGATTTGGTGCCGAAGTGATGCTCGATTTGCTCGACGGCCACAAGACTCCAGCCACTCAAACCAAATTCGTGAAAAGCAAACCCTTGCCGTTTCCGCCAGAGCCATTTCGATTCATTGGTATTCAGACCACTCGCTGGGCGCTCAACCGCGAAGACCGCACCGGCAAGCGCAACCTCTGGCTGCGCACACTCGATCGACTTGGTTTGGGCTTCGACTCCTAACCCCAATGCCCCTACAGTAAGACGATGACTTCGCCTGCATTCACGTCGGTTGCACAAGTACGAAATGCACTGGGTGGCCAAAATTATTTGGCCGACGAAGGTCTAGCAACGGCAGTGTTTTTGGCACTCTCGCTGCAGCGACCATTGTTGCTCGAAGGCGAAGCCGGTGTTGGTAAAACCGAATTGGCAAAAGTCATTGCCGCAATGACAGGCGGAGAACTGATTCGTTTGCAGTGCTACGAGGGCATCGATGCATCTCAGGCTGTGTACGACTGGGACTACTCGCGCCAACTCTTGCACCTGCGCGCAGCAGAAGCATCTGGTGAAGCCAAATCCAAAAACACTTCGCTACTTGAAAGCGAGTTGTACAACGAACGATTTTTGATCAAGCGTGCACTATTGCGCGCCATCGACAACCGCACCACTCCTGCGGTGTTGTTGATCGACGAGATCGACAGAGCCGACGACGAGTTCGAGGCATATTTGCTCGAGATTCTTTCCGATTTTCAAATCACCGTTCCCGAACTCGGCACATTCAGTGCAACCACCCCACCAATCGTGGTCCTCACATCAAACCGCACGCGCGATGTGCACGACGCGCTCAAACGCCGCTGTTTGTATCACTGGGTCGAACACCCAAATTTCGAGCGTGAGGTTGCCATCGTGCGCTTGCGTGTTCCACAAATTGCCGAGTCGCTTGCACGCCAAGTTGCCGCCGCAGTTGAGGCAATGCGCGGGCTCAATTTGTACAAACCGCCGGGTGTTGCCGAAACCATCGATTGGGCAACAGCGCTTGGTCAACTAGGGATTCTTGAACTCGATGAAACCAGCGTTGCCGCAACACTTGGCACAGTGCTCAAGTACCGCGAAGATCACGAACGTGTGCGCGAAACGGGCATTGCCGATCTTGTGAAACAAGCGTTCGACCGCGGCTTGTCGCACAACTAAGACAACTCACCCATGTCGACCGCAGCGATGCACATTGCTGGCTCATCGGCAGACGAAATGGCGGTTTCGTTTGCGCGCGTATTGCGTGGCGCGGGCATCAGCGTGCCCATTGATTCGGTGATTACGTTTGTGCAAGCACTCGATGTTGTGTCGATGACCAAGCGAAACGACGTGTATTGGGCCGGGCGGGCCACCTTGGTGCATCGACCAGAAGATCAGCAACTCTTCGACAGAGCATTTGCGGTTTTCTGGGAACACCACAATGCGACCGACACCGATGAGAACGGCCCGCCACAAAAGATCACGCTGTTGCTCGACGACGAAGATGGCCCAGACAACGGTGATGACGCAAACAATGCTGATGACGACAATCAGACAATGCAAATGCGCTTTACTGCAAACGAGTCTTTGCGCAATAAAGATTTTGCAAACTACACCGACGAAGAATTGCACGAATCACAAAAGCTCATGCATCAACTGCGTCTCGCTGGACCTCCCCGACAATCACTGCGCCTCACACATGCAAAACGCAGTGGATCACGACACGACTTGCGTCGCACTGTTCGCGCATCACTTGCCTTTGGCGGCGAGTCTGCACGACTGCATTGGCGCAAACCAAGTGAGCGCCAACGCCGACTCGTTGTGCTTCTCGACATCTCGGGCAGCATGGAGCCCTACGCACGAGCACTTCTCCGATTTATGCACGCAGCCGTCGTTGGCAGACAGCGCGTTGAAGCATTTACATTTGGCACACGCCTCACTCGTCTGACAAAAGAACTGAGTAGCCGCGACCCAGATAGGGCGCTCACTCGTGCGGCAGCACAAGTGCCCGACTGGAGCGGAGGCACTCGCCTAGGCGAAAGCCTGCGCCGATTTAATGCAACATGGGGCGTGCGCGGAATGGCGCGTGGAGCAATTGTCGTTGTGCTCAGCGATGGTTGGGACAGAGGCGACCCCAAAGTTCTTGCCGAGCAGATGCAGCGCTTGCAACGAGTTGCTTTTCGAGTCGTGTGGGTCAACCCGCTCAAGGTCACGCCGGGTTACGCTCCACTCGCCCGTGGAATGGCTGCTGCGCTTCCATTCGTTGACGACTTTGTAGAGGGCCACTCCATACAGGCCCTCGAGCATCTCACTCGAGTGATTTCTCGCGATTGACTAGTACCTATGCGCGAACTTCTCAATGACATCGAGCGCTGGCAACAGGCCAACAAACAGATTGCTATTGCTCGCGTTGTCGACATCGAGGGCTCTGGTCCCCGCGATCCGGGCGCCGCTATGGCTGTCAATGAAGACGGAGAAGTAGTTGGCTCGGTGAGTGGTGGGTGCGTCGAAGGCGCAGTGGTTGCTGAGGCACTCGAGATATTGCGTGGCGACAAAAAACCCCGGCTTGTCAAGTTTGGTTACTCAGATGACGAAGCATTTGCGGTAGGTCTTACATGCGGCGGAACTATTCATCTGTTCATCTCGCCGCTCAACTGGTAAAACATGTCACTCAAACCCGTGTCGCTTTACCCAATTTTTGCCGAACGAGTTCGCTCAAACATTCCGGTAGCACTCGTCACCGTTATCGATGGTCCACACATCGGCGCGATGATGCTTGTGTCACCGTCGACCGATGCACTTGGCACACTTGGTGACAACGAACTCAGTCGTATTGTTGCTCGCGATGCGCTTGGCGAAGTAGAGGCCGCACGAACCGGCGTGCGCCACTATGGGCCACAGGGGCAAACAACTCCCGAAGACTTGGTCGACACTCCAACAGTGCGCGTGTTTATTGAAGCGTTTTCGCCACCACCAATAATGTGGATTTTTGGAGCGGTCGACTTCACAGCCGCACTCGCAAAAGTTGCGAAAGTGTTGGGCTACTACGTTGTGGTCTGTGATGCTCGCGAAGTGTTTGCAACTCGCCGTCGCTTTCCTATGGCTGACGAAGTTTTGGTTTCGTGGCCGTCACCACTCTTTAGTGATCGCGGGCAAGCACTCACCTCTCGCGATGCAGTATGCATTTTGACCCATGACCCAAAGTTTGACGTGCCTGCAGTGCAGGGTGCACTTGCCACAAACGTTGGCTATATCGGCGTGATGGGTAGCCGTAAAACACACGCCAAGCGGCTTGAACGGCTTGCCGAAGTGGGTATTACGAGTGCCGATCAATTGGCGCGACTGATGTCGCCTATCGGTCTCGATATCGGTGCGCGCACGCCGGAAGAAACTGCAATCTCCATTGTTGGCGAAATTATTGCTCGTCGCACGGGCCGCGGAGCGCCGTCACTTCGCGACAGTGACGGTCCAATTCACAAATAGTTTTAGATCAATGGATTTGCGTATTTCACCCAAGAAGTGACTCGATCATTCATCATTTGCAATTCAACACTCCTGCCCGAATACGGTGTTTGCAAGACAGCGCTTTGCACACCTAGATACATTGCAATGTGACCGGGTCGCCAGATCAAGTCACCAGGTTGCGCTTCTTCCACTTTCACACGAGTGGCGCTCGCAAATTGTGCTGTTGAACCGTGCGTCATGTCAACACCTACTTTGCCCCACGCAAATGCGACAAGACCAGAGCAATCAAACGCCACATCTTCTACTGCCGAATTCAATTTGTACGGCACTCCAAGTTGTGTAAGACCGTTGATCAATGCACGTTGGTGAACCAAGTCTGCACTCAACCACGCTCGTTGCATTGTTCGCACATCTACTCCCAAAAAGATTGCTGCTTGTTGAGCAATATCCGCGACATAGGCACTAAACACTTCGTTTCGGTCTGCAGTACTCAGCGTCAAATACGAATCAAAAACCTCAATTGCAATTTGTGCAGACTCGGCGATCAAACGCTCTTGTGCGCTTGGCATTGGCTTGGCAAACGCTGATGTTGATGTCCCAAAAATCGCTGCTGCGATTGCCACCATCGTCACAACAGCCACGAGTCCGAAACTTGACCACTTCAACTGCACAGCACGCCCTGGTGCCCGAGTGCCTGAATGGCTATTGCTATTGCTATGGATAGAGAGATCTGGAGGGGTCATAGTTTGGGGG
>CAXNIQ010000011.1:0-15285 GCA_964202465.1 Ilumatobacteraceae bacterium | reverse complement strand
CAGTCACTTGCTCCATCTCGGGCGTGTGTCGATGATCGAGCAATCCATAGGCGCAGAAGTCTTCATCAACCGACGTAAACATCGTGTTGTTCTTCAATGCCCGACCTGCTCCGCTTACGCCAGACGCAGCATCGACAATCACACCTGTTGACTGGATCAAGCCTTGACGAACTAATGGAGCAAGAGCCAAACTTGCTGCAGTGACATAACAACCTGGTGTAGCAATCAAGCGCGCAGTTTTGAGTTGCGATCGAAATATCTCTGGCAATCCATAGACGGCATCGGCAATGAGCTCTGGGCACGAATGCTCAAACCCGTACCACGTTGGATACAGAGTTGGATCAGTCAGTCGAAATGCAGCCGACAGGTCGACGACAAGACGAATCTTGCCAAACAGTTGCGGCACAATCTGCAGTGACGCCTCGTGTGGAAGCCCCAAAAACACCACGTCACATGACAGCGCACGATCGACGTCGTATTCTTCAAATACCAAATTCGGGTACGCAACTGCGAGTGATGGATAAAGTGCGCTCGCCAGCGTGCCGGCCTGGCTGTCGCCGGTGGCGTAAACAACGTCAAATTCGGGGTGTTGCGCGCACAGACGTAGTAGCTCTGCCCCAGTAAACCCAGATGCACCGATTATCCCGACGGAAAACATACTGCATAATCATACATGATATTGCATAACAATGCAACGACCCTACTAGCGCAGTTCTGCACCGAGTTTCTGGGCCGCAGCAATGCATCGAGCCCTGGCATCGGCAATTTCAGTGTCGCCAAGGGTTCGATCTGGTGCCTGAAATCTAAACCTGTATGCCAGGCTTCGTGAGCCTTCAGCCACACCTTTGCCTCGATAGATATCAAACAGTGCGAGTTCTGCCAACAAATTGCCTGCTGCTTGACGCAAACTCTTGAGCAATACTCCGGCAGCCACTGTTTGCGGCACAGTAAAGGCAAGGTCAAAATCGCTTGATGGGTATTTACTGACGACCTGAGCGAGAGCGACCTTTGGGGTTTCGCCAAGCACTATTGACAAGTTGATCTCGACGCATGCAACCCGCCCAAAGACTCCGTAATTAGCCAAAACAGTTGGATCAATCTCGCCCACTGCACCGAGCACAGTTTTGCCTCTCCTCAGTTGCGCCGATCGCGTAGCGTGAAATCCACCAGGAGCAACGTCTTGGAAGAGTTGTGCTCCGATGCCCAAGTATTGCGATATCTGAGACCAACAGTCCATTGCCTGAGCGGCATCTGCCTCAGCAAACACCACACACAGAACTTCGTGCTCGTCTGGCAACTGCTCGACACCCTGAGGGTAAACATGTCCCACTTCAAATAACGAAATACCGTTAATACGATGCGACTGGTTGTACGCAATTGCTCGCAATAAACCTGGACGCAACGAGGTTCGCAACACACTTTCTTCCGCCACAAGTGGATTTGCGAGTCGCAATGCATTGTCTTCTGACAAGCCACATCGAAGCAAATCGCCAGGTGCCAAAAATGGGTTTGGCATTGCTTCCGATGCCCCAAGTGAAAGAACAAAATCGCGTACACCGCGTCGACGCTGTTGCACGGCCGACAATCTGCCGTGCACAGGAGATTTGGGCACTATCTTGCCAATTTCGTCGTAACCATAATGTCGAGCGATCTCTTCGATTACATCAATCTCTTGAGAACAATCAGGTCTCCACGACGGAATAATAATTTTGACAGCATTGGAAGAGTCGGGTTGTAAAACTCCAAATCCAATTGGTTCGATCAATGAGCGAACACGATCCACATCGATATCAATCCCTAATACACGCTTGATTTGATTAAGTCGCAATGAAGTACTGCGATCTTGTGCTGGCAGTGCATCGGTTCGTGCGTCTGTGCCCTGTCCATGAACCACCAGATCGGGGCACGTGAGGCTCAACAACTGTGCAAAACGTGCCACAGCGAGATCAGAACCGTATGGGTCTACTCCTCGTTCAAATCGAAGCGAAGCCTCTGTGCGAAGAGAAAGACGCGAAACAGATGCAGCAATTCCTAGTGGTTCGAACCACGCAATTTCAAGCGCTATCGAAGTTGTTGTAGAGCTAATTTGTGAGCCGGCACCACCCATAATTCCCGCAATACCGACAGGGCGATTCTTGGCATCACAGATCAACAGATCTTGTGGGCCAAGAGTCCGGCTTGCGTCGTCCAGTGTCGTTATCGTTTCTGCGTCGTTGGCACAACGCACAATAAATCCATCTGCCACCGTGTTCAAGTCGTACGCATGGTTTGGCTGATTCAATTCGAGATTGACCAAGTTTGAAACATCGACAACATTGTTGATCGACCGCATTCCAGCCCGACTCAAGCGCTGGGCAATCCACGCTGGCGAGTCTGTCACCACAACGCCGCTCATCACCGTGACACTGAATCTGCCACAACGATCAGTAGCGCGAATGTCTACAGGAATGCTGTGCACTATGCCGGACTGCAGCGCTGCGTCTTTGTGAGGCAACAAAGACAAACCGAGATGAGCTGCGAGATCGCGAGCAACGCCGAGATAGCCGGTGCAGTCTGGTCGATTGCGTGTCACATCCAAATCAAAAACGACGTCCTTGGTTATGCCCAACGCGCTAAACACATCTCCACCCAACTCAAGGTGACTGGGCAAGATCATGATGCCTGTCGCATCAGCACTCAGTCCCAATTCTGTGCCAGAGCACAACATTCCTTCGCTATCAATTCCCAAGATCCCACGCTGACCGATGACACGACCATCGGGCATTTGGGTGCCAAGTGTGGCGAGCGGAATCAGATCGCCCGGCTGCATATTGAATGCACCACACCACACATGCTTTTCAACACCGTCACCAGCATCGACATAGACGCGATGCACTTTTGCCGCGTCGGGATGACGTTCGGTGCGCAGCACCTTGGCTACGACAACGCCCGCCACTGGCAAACCAACTGTTTCAACGCCTTCGACTGCGAGGCCGAGTTTGGTGATCGACTCCGCGATCGCATCAACATCTGTTCCAAATTCAGCAAACTCATTCAGCCATGAATGCAAAATTTTCATGAGAACTGCCTCAGGAATCGCAAATCATTGGTGTACATCTCGCGAATGTCTTCCACATTGTGTCGCTCTTTTGCCATGCGATCAATGCCAAATCCAAAGGCGAATCCAGTAAACACGTCGGGGTCGATGCCGCCTGCTCGCAAAACATTTGGATGCACCATTCCACAACCACCGAGTTCGATCCAGTCGCCATTGGAGCGTTTGATATCAAATTCGGCTGATGGCTCGGTAAAGGGAAAAAATGATGGTCTCAGTCTGCTTGTAAATTCACTGCCAAAAAATGCTTTAGTAAAGGACTCGATGATGCCGGCTAAGTGTGCGAAGGTAATGTCACGATCGATCACAAGACCTTCGATCTGATGAAACACGGGCATATGTGTTGCATCAGGAGTATCGCGTCTAAAAACTCTGCCAGGCATCACCGCATAAATTGGTGGCTCCCACGTCTGCATCACGCGAATCTGCACGGGCGAAGTATGTGTGCGCAGCAACACTGTATTTGCTTCATGCTCGCTCGAAAACGGCTCGATAAACATGGTGTCAAACTCGCTTCGAGCAGGATGCGTCCGCGGCATGTTTAGCGCTTCGAAGTTATAAAAATCAGTTTCCACTTCTGGTCCTTCGGCAACTTGAAATCCGAGACCGATAAACACATCTTCAAGTCGCTCCATTGCTTGCGTGACAATGTGCGAATAACCACGACGATTTGGCGAAACAAACTCGGTGAGATCAATCCCCTCACCGGCAACCTGTGCTGCTCGCTCAATGACCAAGAACTCGGCAATCCGCTGTTGGAGCGCTCGATCTATCTCTTGAGCACTCTCATTGATCAGTTGACCGGCCATCTTGCGGGCCTCTTGGTCTTGAATCTTGCCCAATCCAGATCGAAGAGTATTGAGGGCACTCTTTTTATTGGCTAATTCGCTTCCGATCTTGGAAACTGTGACTGCATCAGGGGCATTGGCAATTGCACTCAACGCCAACGAACGAGCGGCCTCTACTTGGGCGCCGAGATCGAAAGTCGCTTCACTAGACATATCTTGGCTACTTTACTCGTTGCGAGAAGCGTGATCCCGTTGTTTAGCAACCTCGAAGCACACCAACGTCGCTGCCATAGCAACATTGAGACTTTCGCTACGACCCCGATGTGGCACCATCACCCACTGATCAATACTTTCGGTATTGCCAAGTCCGTGTGCTTCATTGCCAACCACGATTGCGACCCGATCAGTAAAGTTGGCTTCGGTGAAGTCAATACTTCCCTCTTGGTCATGCGAAGACGTGCCGATGACACGAAAACCAGCGGCCTGCAACTTGTAGGTCTTGACATCTTCAACGATTGGCACGTAAAACATTGAACCAGCAGATGCACGAACGACTTTGGGATTGAATGCTTCAACCGTTCCGGGCGTCAATATAACTGCAGCAGCACCGGCCGCTTCAGCCGAGCGAAAGATTGTGCCCAGATTCCCTGGATCAGAGATGCCGTCGGCAACAACCACCCAGGATGCTTTGGCAATTGAATCCATGCCAAACGTACGCCTCTTCACGATCGCAATAACTGGTTGTGGGGTCGTCGTAGATGCAACTCGTTCGAGCACTCCATTGTCAAGAATGTGAACCGGGGTATCACTCCCCAACACCGCCATTCCGTCGGGTGCAACAAACTGTTCTTCAATGTGCCAACCCGCACTAATCGCTTCAGCGATCAATGTCGGACCTTCAACTACAAAACAGCCCTCTTCGATCCGTTCGCTGCGCCGACTTGTCAGTCGACGCAGACGTTGGACACGTGGATGTGTAAAACCGAGACGAACCTCGCTCAGACGAGAGCCCCTCTGGCGGTTTCGACAAGAGCCTTGAAGGCCACTTCGTCATGTACTGCGAGGTCTGCCATGATCTTGCGATCGACAACTACTCCCGCTTTTGAAAGTCCTGCAATTAAGCGGCTGTATGTGAAGTCGTTTTGGCGACATCCAGCGTTGATGCGGGCAATCCACAAACTGCGAAACTCGCCCTTCTTTGCACGGCGGTCACGAAACGCATATTGACCGGAGTGGAGAACTTGCTCGTTAGCCGAACGGAACGTGCGGCTTCGATCGCCGTAGTAGCCCTTTGCCTTCTCGAGAATTGCCTTGTGTTTCTTTCTTGCATGTACTGCTCTTTTTACGCGTGCCATGTTAAAACCCTTTCGTCAAGTTGTTGATTCAGTCGATAATGAGAGAACTTAATTTTCTAACGCATTCCCAGCAAGCGCTTGATGCGCTTGACGTCACCAGAGTGAACGTCAACGGATCCGTCAAGACGACGGGTGCGAGTAGAAGCTTTGTGTTCAAACAAGTGCTGGCGCATTGATTGCTGACGTCGCAACTTGCCGGTGCCAGTCGTCTTGAAACGCTTGGCCGTTGTCTTTGATGTTTTCATCTTTGGCATTGTGTGTCTCCTAGTATTTCTGTTGAGATTATTTCTGTCGAGAGTGTTTGTGGCTAAGAAAAATTATTCGGCTGCTAATTCAGCTACTGCTTCGACTATGACTTCGGCCGGTGGAGCTGGCACTTCAACAACAGGTGCAGTCGTTGGGACTGCTGCCGTTGTTGTCGCTGCCGGTTTCGGTGTCGATGCCGGTGCTGCTGGTTTTGTACTTGGTTTTTTGACCGCTTTCTTTTCTGGCGAGAGCACCATCGTCATATTTCGACCTTCTAATCTCGCCATGGTGTCCACGCGAGCAAGTTGACCTAAATCTTCGATCACCGCGTCAAGAATTTTTGTTCCCAACTCCGGGTGAGCCATTTCGCGCCCTCTGAATTGCAGGGTGACCTTGACCTTGTGACCTTCCTCGAGAAACTCGTGGATATGGCGCACTTTGGTATTGAAGTCACCTTTGCCAATCTTCGGCTTGAACTTCACCTCTTTCATCGTGATCTGAATTGTCTTCTTGCGCGATTCCTTGATTCGTTGTGCTTCTTCGTAACGGAACTTTCCGTAGTCCATAATGCGACATACGGGCGGGTCTGCTTGAGCAGCTACTTCAACGAGATCGAGTTCTGCGACACGGGCTCTTTCGAGTGCTTCGACGATCGATACGACTCCAACTTGTGAACCATCTGCATCAACGAGGCGAACTTCGCGAGCGCGAATTCGTTCGTTGTACCGTGGTTCGTAAATTGGCGGTGCTATGGCTGGACTCTTTTATGCAAGCGGTGTGGCCTCCTGTAGTTGATGACGTCTTGCGCGATGATCCAAGATGTTGGTAGGCGCGCGAAAGCCGAAGCACTGGGGCATACGCCTCACCAGCACTACCGACCCAAACGCACTTGCCAGCATCACTTCACGTCTTGTAAGACGATATTTGTACTGAAATCTTGTGGTCAGGTGGAGGAACAAAGTTCCCCACTTGGGCTATTAGCGTATCGCAGATGAGTCAACTCCCCACCCATCAGAACGATCCAGAAACCCAACTCGAAGATGCCGCCGATGCGCTCGCCGATGCCCGAGAACGTTTGGGTGAGGCACCTGCGCATGTGGTGGTAGTCAACCACATCATGGGCCTCTACGAACTTGCCGCCATCCATTTGTCGGCCGAGCCACCACACCTGGTCGAAGCAGCACTTGCCATTGATGCAGTCGCTTGCTTGGTGGAAGGACTCGGAACACGGCTCGGCGATGAACACGCGACCCTTACTAATGCATTGGGAAATATCAGGCTGGCTTTTGTGCAGATTAAGGGTGCGACATTACCTTCGGAGAGCCAAGAAAACTAGAGCTTGACGATCTCTGACGCTTCTTGGTTGCCAAACCTGTGCGCGACAACAAATTGAACTTGAGCATCAATTTTAATTTCGCGTGTTCCGTCCACGATCTCGGCGCAGTGAAAAAGAAACTGCTCACCACCGGAGGTGATGTATCCGAGACCTCTGTGGCTATCAAAACTCTCGACGACACCGTTCATGAGTCAAACCTGCTGTTTGTGCCTAATCGTGCACCCAACGACCAATCAATGGCAGCGATGCGCGATTTACCTTCAGGCTGAACCTCCACCAACTCAACACACCCATGTGCGCAGGCAACCAATACGCGGCCGTCGACAACATGAAGCGATCCGCTCGTAGCCGTGACTGCATCTGTACTCCATCTCATTGGCGGCGCGCAGATCTTGAGCGAGTGAATTTTGATTCGCTTGTTGTGCAACATGGCAAAAGCACCGCCTACACGCACCTGGCGATCTGCGAGCGTCGCATCTTGAGACCAATCAATCTGCAGATCGTTGCTGGTGATCTTTGATGCAACAACAACTTCACCGTCTTGTGCAAATGTGGCACTTGGGCCATCTGTTAACACTTGCACGAGCAATGGTATTGCCAAGTCGCCGAGCTTCTCTCGCAGCGACACAACAGTGTCACTGCTAGCAATCGGAATACTCACCGAAGCCAAAATGTCGCCAGCGTCCAACTGTTCAACAACCTGCATGATGCACACTCCTGTCACTTTGTCTCCAGCAAGTATTGCGCGCTCTACCGGTGCGGCACCACGCCATCTTGGCAACAGCGAATAATGAATATTGATCATCGGAATGACCTGCAAGACACTGGTGGCAATGATGTGGCCATACGCGACAACAACGCCGACAATGTTGCTTTGCGTCATGCCGATTAAATTTGCTGTCGTATTCGCTGATAATTTGACCGCATCTTCAATATCGTGCGAAACGGTGAGACCCAATTCGAGTGCAGCCTGCTTGACGGGGCTTGGTGAAGTTTGCGAACCTCTACCCCGTCGTTTATCAACACCCGTAATAACGAGATCAATTGTGAACCCAGCCTCTACTAATGCGCGCAGCGGCGCAACAGCAATTTCAGGCGTGCCAAAGTACACAATGTGCTCGGCACTCCCTGTTGGCAGCGCTGCAAGCATTGTCACGCCAATCGCAAATGCACCGGTTCGCTCGATTTCGGTTGCTCCTCTTGACGACGATATTCGGCCAAAGCCATCTTGCGCTGGTCTGTCGTCATGCGATCAAACATCAAAACGCCATTGAGATGATCAATTTCGTGTTGAAATAAGCGAGCGAGCAATTCGTCAGCCTCAATCTCGATCTCGTCGCCGTCGATCGATACACCGCGCACAAGTATCTGTTTAGGACGCAACATCTCGACGTACAGTCCCGGAATCGAAAGGCAGCCTTCGTCATACACCCACTCACCAGATGACTCAACGATGGTTGGGTTCAAGATGATCTGTGGATCATCGTCAATGTCGTACACAAAAATCTGTTTTTGAATACCTATTTGCGGTGCTGCCAGGCCTAATCCGGGTGCTTCGTACATCATCTCAAACATCTGTTCACAGAGCGTTGCGATTTTGCCGTCAATATTTGCAACCTGTGCCGCCACAGTTTTGAGAACTGGGTCTCCGTATGTGCGAATCGTCAAACCACCGTGTGGTGCGCCCGTAGGTGTTGTTTGTGCCATATCGTGTAAGGCTAGCGAGGCTTATGAGCGACGAGCAGTACTTCACCAACCAACCAAAAGCGAAGTCAACTGTGGGCACAAGCAAACAAAAAACCGCTCCGCTCAACATCGACAACACCACTCTGCAACTGGTTTTAGACAGTGGTGTTTTCGCTCGCAAAGGTGTTGATGCAGGCACCATGGTGCTGATCGATGCGGCTGCAAAACCGCCAGCATCGGGAACATTTCTCGATCTCGGATGTGGTTCTGGTGCACTTGCACTCACTCTCGCAACTCGGTCGCCCCACGCAAACATCTACGCAGTCGATGTCAATCAGCGCGCACTACAACTCACCGCATCCAATGCACAATTAAACGGCATCGCCAACATCGCTACGTTGTTGCCAACATCCGTACCGCCAGAGATTCGATTTGATTTGATTTGGTCAAACCCGCCAATTCGTATTGGTAAAACCGAACTCCATGCATTGCTGTCATTGTGGCTAGGCAAACTCACCACCACAGGAGAAGCATGGCTTGTGGTCAACAGAAATCTCGGCTCCGATTCACTTGCAGTGTGGCTCGTTTCAATTGGCTATCAAGTCGATCGACTTGTGAGCAAGCAAGGTTTTAGAGTGTTGCGCGTTCGGCCTACGCGCGTGGTGGATCAACCTGCGTCTTAATGCGCACCGCTTTAGACGTCGTGCTGGTTGTAAGAGATGCAGCCAATCCATCGGCCAAATCATTCCAACTCTGCGCCTTGACTAACACGCTGTCTTGGGCAATAGCAGATACTTGAAGCAATACGTTGCTTCGCAGGTTGTCGGCAACAGTGTCAACTCCTTTGCCACTCAATTGCGCCAACGCGCCAAACGGCGGCAGCGACATAAGTTTGCGACGAGACATTTCATCAGATGTGAATTCGTCCAGATCATGGGAGGCCAGACCTCGAAGCAACGCATGATCGGCTAAAAAAGTTTGGACAAGTACCAGACCCTGGTTACTAGAGCGAGCCACCAAACGAGCCGCGTGAATGACAAGTGTGAGCGAGATCTCTGACGCCCGATATCGAGGTGCCGAAATCTCCTGATCGATATCGAGAAACACAACCGTGTCGACATCGCGTACCCGATGAAGTGCTGCTTCTGTGCCGACAAATAACATCTTGGTCTGATCGATCTCGACATCACTTTTGCCAGCAGTACTGGCCGCGACTTCGATCACATCAACCACTCTCCGTCCCGCAGCTGCAGCCAACTCTTCGCGCAATCGTGAAACTCCTGCCTTAATCACTGCCAATTTGCCCGACCCACACCCCATGCACACAGCAGGTCGCTTATGTGCACATCTTGGACAACACAGTTCGCCAAGACCCAACATCGACATTGCAGCATCGCATATATCGCATCGCACGAGGTCGCGACAATTGCCGCAAGCCAGCAATTTTGCTCGCCCCTTGACGTTGAGCACGCACACGATTCGCCGTTTATGATCTCGAAGTTGCTCAATTAATTCTGAAGACAGCAGTGAACTCGCCCATCGCTCATCGAGCCGTCGATCGACAATCCGAATTTCAGGCCACTGAGATTTTTCAATTTCGGCACCGGCACTCAAGACAACCCCAGACGTGTGATGTAATGCGCGCAGACTTGGCACCGGCGACACCAAGACACATGCAATACCAAGTTGCTCAGCGCGATGAACTGCGATATCACGTGCGTGCCACGATGGCGAACGCTCTTCTTGTAATGCGTCGTCGTGTTCGTCGATCACGACGATGCTGTGCAGGGATGGCACAGAAGCCCAAATAGCCGACCGAGCACCAATCACGACATCGACACCACCTGCTGCGATTGCCCAATCTTGCGGCATGACAGCAACACTCAGTCCATGCTCTCGCAATGAAGCGGCCATCAAGCGTGCACGATTAATTGTTGGGATGACGACCAGGGTTGGGCCCTCTTGGGCAGCACTCAACACAAGTGCACGCGGGCCCGATGCCGGACCTCTACGCAACACCGATGTGTGTTTGAGGCCAACTGCCGCAACAACCTGTTGATCTGCGTCAAACTTTTTTCGACTACTCGGTTGCGTATAACGCGACCCTGGAAGAGTTGCAACGAGCCTGGACGGAGAAGATGCAACGAAGAATGCGCGGAGCCGACCAGCCCACATGTGACACGCCCATTGAGCGAGTTGAACGACTTCGAGAGATGGTCCGCGACCCAACACCTTGATCACGTGCAACAAACGACTTTCATCTACATCAGAGAACTGCGACGATGTATCGCCGATTGCTACAACCCAACCTGCAACATTGCGCCTGTGCAGCGGAATACGCACGCGATCGCCCACGTGAATTTCGTGAACCATCGCATCGGCAACGAGGTAATCAAATACCTTGTCGACGCCAGTTACATCGGGGACGACGCGCGCGATTACCGCCACGGCATCACGGCCGATCAGAGTTTGACTGCTGCTTTGAATTCCTTCAAGCGTGACAGAGTCTCCCAAGTGAAATCTGGGTCTTGTCGGCCGAAGTGACCATATGCAGCTGTCTTGCGATAAATCGGACGCTTCAAATCGAGATCGCGCAAAATCGCTGCTGGGCGAAGGTCGAATACTGAACGAACTGCTTGTTCGATCAATTCTTCGTTGACCAGGCTCGTACCGAATGTCTCGACCAAGATGCTGATTGGCTGTGCCATACCGATTGCGTATGCAACTTGTACTTCGCATCGTGTGGCCGCGCCGGAAGCAACGACATGCTTGGCAACCCAACGGGCTGCGTAAGCGGCCGAACGGTCAACTTTTGAAGGATCTTTTCCACTGAATGCGCCACCACCGTGACGTCCCATTCCACCGTACGTGTCAACGATGATCTTTCGACCAGTCAAGCCAGTGTCGGCATGTGGTCCACCTTTGACAAACTCGCCCGTTGGATTGACATGCACTGAATATTTGTCGTTTGCAAACTGTGCAGGAATAACGGGACGAATGACTTGTTCAATCAAGTCTGGACGAATCACGGTGTCACGAGGCGTACCGTCTGCGTGCTGAGTCGAGATCAAAACCGTCGACAAGCGAACTGGTCTACCGTCTTCGTATTCAAACGTCACCTGGGTCTTGCCATCAGGACGCAAGTACGGAATCGCACCTGACTTACGCACCTCTGCCAATTTTTCGGCCATGCGATGTGCGAGCCAAATTGGCAACGGCATCAACTCTGGAGTGTCGTCACATGCATATCCAAACATCATTCCTTGGTCGCCAGCGCCTTGACTGTTGAGGATGTCCTCGCCACTCTTTCCAGCACGAGACTCTTCGCTTTTGTCAACGCCCTGAGCAATATTTGAGCTTTGCTCGTCGATCGACACGATGACGCCGCATGTGTTGCCATCAAAACCGTAAAGCGCGTTGTCATAACCAATGTCCTTGATTACTTCACGAGCCAATTTCGGAATATCTACATAAGCAGATGTGGTGATCTCACCGGCAACAACACAAAGTCCTGTGGTCAGCAGTGTTTCGCATGCAACACGACCTTGTGGATCTTCTGCCAAAATTGCGTCGAGGACAGCATCGGAAACTTGGTCAGCCATCTTGTCTGGGTGACCTTCGGTAACGCTTTCAGAGGTAAAACTGTAGTTTTTCAACGCTGCTCCTTGGTAGATAGTTCGTGAAGAGACTAGTGTCTCGACTGGCCTCGGATGGAGACCACAGCATCCAACACCGATTTGGCGATCGAGCGCTTATCGGTCAAACCGACAACCACTGGCTCTGCCCCACGTGTAACAAGAGTGACCGCATTTGTTTCATGACCGAAGCCAACGCCGTCATCGGCCACATTGTTTGCCACAATGAGGTCAACATTTTTGCGCTTTAGCTTGGATAGAGCATTTTCTACAAGGTCCTCGGTCTCGGCTGCAAACCCAACCAAGACTTGGCCTGAGCGTTTGCGCGCACCAAGACCAGCGAGAATGTCGGGTGTGGTTTCAAGTTCAATGCTTGCAAGTCCTTCGATCGCACCAGTCTTCGGATCTTTCTTCAATTTAGACTTCGCCACCACACGTGGCCTCATGTCGGCAACTGCAGCAGCCATGATCACTACATCTGCTTGCACCCCATAACGCTCTACTGCATCTTGCATCTGTTGTGCGGTCTCGACAGTTACCAATTGCACTCCACTCGGCACAACAAGATCGGCAGTCGAGATGAGAGTAACTTTTGCTCCACGCGCACTCGCCTCTGTCGCGATGGCATAACCCTGTTTGCC
The DNA here is from genome assembly GCA_964202465.1 of Ilumatobacteraceae bacterium. Lineage (GTDB taxonomy): Bacteria > Actinomycetota > Acidimicrobiia > Acidimicrobiales > Ilumatobacteraceae > UBA3006. Next base: position 2,504 of record CAXNIQ010000011.1, on the reverse strand, counting down.
GCTTGAACGATTGGCAATCACTCGCACTGCGTCGATGGGCTCGCGAGTTCCACCCGCAGTGACTACGACGTGTGCGCCATATAAATCACCAGGTGTCAGCAACTGTTCGATCTCGGCAAAAATTCGCTGCGGGTCTGCGAGTCGTCCTGCACCAATATCGCCGCCTGCCAACCGACCGGATTCGGGATCTAAAACATTGACCCCTCTTCGACGAAGGACTGCAATGTTTTCTTGCACTGCTGCGTGCTCCCACATCTCGGTGTGCATTGCTGGGCATACCAATACAGGGGCGCGAGTTGCAAGAAGAGTTGCAGTTAACAAGTCACTCGATATTCCGGCTGCATACGAGCCGATCACGCGAGCAGTTGCAGGTACAACGACGATGAGATCGGCTCGTTGTCCTAGTCGTGTGTGAGGAATGGGATCGGCGTCGTCCCACAAAGTTGTATGCACTGGCTCTGATGCAAGCGCCGACAATGTCACTTTGCCTATGAAGTGTTCTGCATCGCTTGTCATGATGGGCGCAACGTGCGCACCTGCGTCTACTAATAAACGACACAACTCAACCGACTTGTACGCGGCAATGCCACCAGAAACGCCGAGAACAATATGCTTGCCTGCGAGCGAACCCATGGTGAGCCAGGCTCGTGAAATTACTCGGCTGCTACTTCGGCTTCAGCAACTTCGGCTACTGCAACTTCAACTTCTTCAAGTTCGGCAACGACATCGTCGGCAACAGCATCCAACAACTCTTCGTCCAAATCGGCTTCCAATTCTTCATAGACCGACAATGGAACGCTCAAAATCTTGTCTGCGGCAATTTCTTCAAAACTGATTGAAAGTGGCTTGCGCGAAGTTGAACTCACCTGTGGCGGAACCATTGTTCCCAAACCCTCACCCAGTTGATTGAAGTAGGAGTTGATTTCGCGAGCACGACGTGCCGAAAGCGTCACGAGACCAAACTTAGAAGCAGTGCGCTTCATGAGACTCTCAATACGTGGGTTCATCATGGTGTCTTCATTGGCCATGGCGGGTTACCTTTCAGTTCTGCAACGGGAGGCAAAGCGACTCACCGAAGCGTTTATTATATCTACGCAAACCGCGCAAACGACGCAAAATGACCGTTTTGACTAGTTGCAACGTGCCAGTCGCTCGCGAGCAATGAGATCGAGCATCTCTGCCACGGTCACTGCCAAATCATCATTAATCAACACAAAGTCAGCAAGCGCCTTGCCCACGGGCTCCTCGTCCTCTGCCTTGCGCAGTCGCTGCGCAACCTTTTGCTCGGCATCTCCCCGACCAACGAGTCGCGCCTTTTGTTCTTCTCTCGTGGGCGGTAATACAAAGAGCAACAGTGCGTCTGCGTGCAACTTCTTTACTTGCTGAGCGCCATCCACCTCAATCTCAAGCACGATGTCTTTACCTTCAGGCGCTTTTGGCATTGGAGTGCCATAAAAGTTGCCCAGAAATTCGGTCCATTCCAGAAAACCGCCCGCAGAGATATGTTCTCGAAATTGATCATGCGTTACAAATTTGTAGGCATCTTGCAACTCTCCCTCGCGACGCTCACGAGTTGTCCATGAGCGACTCAACCACAGTTTTTCGTCGCGCTTTACAAGTTCTTCAACAATTGTGCTCTTGCCAACGCCGCCTGGGCCAGAAACCACGATGATGAGCGAATGTTGATCGCTCACGACCGGCCTTCGATCAGCAAATGAATGTGTTGCACGATGTTGGTGCGTTGTGCAACTGTCAGATTGCCAGCTAGTTCGTTTTCAAGTACATCTAGCGCCGACAACAACTGTCGGGCACCAATTTTGCCAACACCAGGCACAACTTCGATCAATTTGACGATGTATGTCAGATTGCTCACGCTGTCTGCGTGATGCAGTAACACCGATTCGATGTCTCTACTTCCACCCGAAATTGCGCTGAGCAAAACATCAATCTGTTGACGCATTTGCGCAAGTGGAGCAACGGCCTCAACGCGCAGTCTGCGAAGTTCGGTTGAGGTCGTCATTGATCTACTTTACCGTTTACTCGAGTTCACCACTTACTCGGAGAGGTAAATCCGCCTCGATGACTGACCCCGACTATTTCGGACCATTCAGAGATCTTGTGGCGATCAGCCCATTGCTGCAGCTCGCATGCGATCCGATAGGCAGCACGCGGTTCAGCAAACGTAGCGGTGCCCACCTGTACTGCTGACGCTCCAGCCATCATCATCTCGAGCGCCTCACGACCATTTGTCACACCGCCAACTCCAACAATTGGTACATCAGGGATGCGTGCACAGACGTCATAAATTGCACGCACCGCAATCGGGTGAATTGCTCTACCCGAAAGCCCGCCACCACCGTTGCCCAATGCAGGGCGACCAGTTTGGGTGTCGATGATCATTCCAAGTGAAGTATTGACCAACGTCAACGCTTCTGCTCCAGCATCGACACATGCTTGTGCAACATCACCAATTCGATCAGTATTGGGCGACAACTTTGCCCATC
>CAXNIQ010000010.1:0-15808 GCA_964202465.1 Ilumatobacteraceae bacterium | reverse complement strand
CTTGCTTCGCAGCTCGAAGTTGCAATGCCTTGGTCTCATCGTCGCCCTGCAATGAAAGATCTCTCACTACTCAATTGACCTGGCGATATTGCTGTGAGCAGCCCCAACGGGATTCGAACCCGTGCCGCCACCTTGAGAGGGTGATGTCCTAGGCCACTAGACGATGGGGCCAAGTAGCAATGCAAGGCTATCGCGACAAAAAGCATCGCAAAGTGCTGCAGCGTTGGGGAGCAAGGAATCGAACCCTGAATAACAGAACCAGAATCTGCTGTGTTGCCAGTTACACCACTCCCCAGAGTGACGGCTCAAGGATATCGCCGTACCCAAAATCGCCACACACTATTTGGTCAGGCGCTCCAGATTTGCAAAACCAATCAGATGCGCAACAGCTATTCCGAGCGCTTCGCGCACATGCCGCGAAACTGCACTCGTTCCCGTGAGGGGTGAACTCCGTGTGGGCGAAACATAACTTTCAAGTCCAAGGTCTTGTGCGACCAACCTCGAACGCAAGGCATGATACGGATCAGTCACAATTAAGACGCTGCGCAGCCCGCGCGATTGCATGATCTCGCGCACTCCCAACATCGATTCACGCGTTGTCGTACCAGTATCTTCCTGAGCGATTGATTGCTCAGGAATTCCACTTTCAATCAAGTAATCAGCAGATGCTTGCGCCTCAGTAAAACGATCACCTGGTTGATTACCACCAGTCGTGATCACGAGCGCAGTCAGGCCATCATTCCAAAGTGTCAATACATGATCGAGGCGTGCTTGCAATTGCGGCGATGGACGCCCGTCGTATTGAGCAACGCCCATAACAACGATTGCATCAACTGCTCTACTCTGGTCACTACGACCGACAACCCACACTTGTGCCAAGTTTATTGAGGCGTAAATACATCCAAGCGCAACCAGGCCGGCAACAAACTTCATGAACAGCTTCATATAATCTGAGTCTTTATCCTTGAGCCTTCAGCCTTTGGCGCGAGCAATTGCCGATTTGATGCGACGTAAAGATTCATCGCGACCAAGCAACTCGATCGGCTCAAAAAGTGGTGGCCCCACACTGCGACCAGTGATGGCAACGCGCAATGGCCCTTGCAACTTGCCAAGTTTTACATCGTGCTTTGTGCCAACGGTTTCAACCGCCACCTTCAATGCATCGGCACCCCATTGCACAGTTTCAAATGCAGCGGCAATCTCGTCCAATGTCGCAACGGCCCACTCTGCACCAAACGATTTTGCAAATGCCACATCATCAATTGGTGGCTCTTCTAAAAACAAGAAATCGACAAGAGCGCACACTTCGGCCATGACGACAACTCGCGTCTGCACCAATCCGGCCATTGCCCTAAATATCTCTGGTTTGTATCGCTCAGCAGGCCACGGCGCGGCACTCGATGTCAGCACTGTTTCGGCTGCGACAATAAAATCTTCGAGCGGCATCATGCGAATGTATTCGCCATTAAACGCTTGCAATTTCTTGATATCAAAAAATGCTGGCGAATGGTTTACGTTTTCGAGTGCAAACTCTTCAACAATTTGTGCCCACGGCACAATCTCGGTGTCGCCGTGCGGTGCCCATCCGAGCGTCATTAAATAGTTGACCATCGCCTGAGGCAAGATTCCCTCTTCGCGATATTGCTCTACTGCCACCTTGTCGCGACGCTTCGACAGTTTCTTGCGTTGCTCATTCACCAATACAGGCACGTGTGCCCACACCGGTGGCGTCACACCAAGCGCACTCCACAACATTTGTTGCTTTGGCGTGTTTGGCAAATGCTCTTCAGCACGCAACACATGCGAAATATTCATCGTGATGTCGTCAACAACATTTGCGAGCAAGAACACCGGGGTTCCATTGCCGCGCAGCAACACGAAATCTTCAATCGTCGAGTTTTCAAATTCAACTTCACCGCGCACAGTGTCGTGCACTATCGTTTTGCCGACAGGAACCCTAAACCGCAAAACGTTTCCTGGCGCAGCGACAAGCTTGCGATCTCGCGAATAACCGTCGTAGCCGTTGAGACCAGCAGCCTTTGCACGCTCTTGTATTTGCTCCGATGTCTGGTCGCAGTAATAGGCATTGCCCGAGTCGAAAAGCTTTTGCGCCGCAGCCGCGTGCTCGGCTGCATACGTCGACTGAAAATATGGTCCTTCAAAATGCGGGTCAGTACTGTCGATGCCGATCCATGCAAGCGCGTCAATAATCCCTTTGGTCCACTGCGGTTCGTTGCGCGATTCATCCGTGTCTTCAATGCGCAACACAAAAGTTCCACCCTGTTTGAGGGCAAGTAGCCAGTTGTACAACGCCGTGCGCGCACCACCAACGTGAAAATATCCGGTTGGAGAAGGAGCAAAGCGATAGCGAGGTGTGGCGGTTGACATCTGTATTCAGGCTATCTCGGCGCACTCTTGTGTCTTGACGCGCACTACCCTTCTCCAGATGACCGACACCACCCGCACCAATCAAACCAATGTTTATGGTGAAGCGCTCGACAGCTGCTGCACTTCACCAATGACCGGGTTCTTTCGCACGGGATGTTGCGAAACAAGCGGCGATGACGTTGGCGTGCACACGGTGTGCGCAGTGATGACAACTGATTTCTTGGAGTATTCGAAGTCGGCCGGCAACGATCTGTCGACACCAATGCCACAACATGGTTTTGCAGGGCTCAAAGCCGGCGACCACTGGTGCTTATGCGCGAGTAGGTGGCAAGAAGCGTTTGAGGCTGGTCGGGCACCGAAAGTTAACTTGCGAGCAACACATGTTCGCTCACTTGAGTTTGTCAACCTTGCAGACCTCGAAAAATTCGCGATCTAAATCGCCGATTACAACCCAGTTATGCGCCGGTGAGCGCGCGCCACGACATCGGCATCGATTTTGCCAATTGATCATTTGACAACTTGTAGGTCGTTTGTGGGACCATGTCGACAAGTGACCGTGTCTCTGCATAGTGATGAGCAAAATGGCCAAGCCCGCTAAACAATTCACGACGTCGGGCCAACAAATCGGCTGGTGGCGTATCGAGCAACCAGCCCCAAATGGTGAGCGCAAATGTGAGGTCATGCATGACAGGTGCCCGACCAAGCATTGATGCCCTACTCAAGGCAATTGCGATTGTCCCTTGAATTGCATCGTCAATAGCTTCGCCTTCTTTAACGCGCACGCTTTTTCGAACACGACGCGCAATTGTCAACACATAACCCTGATTTGGCCCTTGGTTGCCAAGACTCGATCCGCGTGGTTGGCGACCCTCCAACATTCCAGGTCGATCGGCTACCCAGTTGCCCGGCACGTGCTCGGGTGACGCATAGATACGTGGGTTATTTGTTGGAAGAACTGGTGTGTGTTTTGGAGCAGCCATACGGCAAAGATCCTAGTTGTTGGTCGAGTGCAACAAGCCGAATACAAGCGACTCTTCGAGTGCTCGCCATGAGGCTTCAATGATGTTGGCCGACACACCAATCGTCGTCCATGTGCGATCACCGTTTGTTGCATCAATAAGCACTCGTGTGACTGCACCAGTCGCAGACCCAGAGTCGAGAATGCGCACCTTGTAGTCGGTGAGGTGCACTTTTGACAACTGCGGAAAGCTCTTTGCGAGTGCTGCGCGCAGAGCGGTATCGATTGCGTTTACCGGACCATTGCCCTCGGCAGTAAACACCTCGCGGGCTTCGCCAATCCACACCTTTACTGTTGCCTCGGTCGTAAACGTACCCATTGACGATTCATCGGTGATGACTCGCATCGAATCGACTTTGAAAAAGTTTTGCTCCCACCCTGCAGCACGTCGCATCAGCAATTCGAGCGATGCATCGGCTGCTTCAAAGTGATAGCCATCGTGTTCAAGCCGCTTCAAGTCATCGATCACTTGATTGACCGCTGGCCCGTCCATGGCAAGACCTAGTTCTTCTGCCTTCATCGTGATTGTTGCACGACCAGCCATTTCGGAAACCAAAAAGCGTGTGCCGTTGCCAACCAACTCTGGTGACACATGCTCATACGCATCTTTTGCACGAGCAATTGCCGACACATGCAACCCCGCCTTATGCGCAAATGCACCAGAACCAACATAAGGAGCCTGTGGGTTAAGTGGACGATTGAGGACTTCGGCCACAAAATTGCTCACTGCTGTGATGCGCTCAAGCCTGCCGTCGGGCAAGCACGTATAGCCAAGTTTGAGTTGCAGGTTTGGAATGACTGTCGTCAAATTGGTGTTGCCCGTGCGCTCGCCGAGACCGTTGAGCGTTCCTTGCACGTGCCGTGCGCCGCTCTGCACCGCAGCAAGCGAGTTGGCAACTGCGCAACCTGTGTCGTCGTGGCAATGAATGCCGATGATTACGTCTGTTCCTACATGTCGCTGCACATCGGCAACGATGCTTTGCACTTCAAATGGCAACGAACCACCATTGGTGTCACACAACACCAAATGTGTTGCGCCATTGATAATTGCACTCTCAAGTGCACGCATCGAAAATTCTGGGTTGCTCTTGTAGCCGTCGAAAAAATGTTCCATATCAACAAGGACTTGTCGACCAGCACCATGCAAAAACTTCACAGAGTCGGCAATCATGGCCAGTCCCTCGACAAGCGTTGTTTGCAATGCTTGCTCAACGTGATAGTCAGACGATTTTGCAACGATGCACACTGCGGGAGTATTTGACTCGATCAGATTGCGAAGCGTTGGATCGTCATCGACCTTGCCAAGCGGTCGCCGAGTCGACCCAAATGCAACGAGAGTCGATGTTGTCAACTTCAATTCTTTTTGGGCGCGCGCAAAAAACTCGATGTCCTTCGGGTTTGCGCCAGGCCACCCACCTTCAATGAAGTTCACGCCCAAGTAATCGAGTTGTTCGGCAATGCGCAATTTGTCTAAGACGCTTGCCGATACACCTTCCACTTGCATGCCATCTCGAAGTGTCGTATCAAATACTTCAACAGCAGTGTTCGTTGTTGGAGCGACCTGTGATGTTGTGCTCATTGTTTTCTCATTTCGTATTGCGTGTTGTTTGGCTCAGGATTTTGGGGATTAAAAAAGCCGCCCGTGTGGGCGGCTCGGGCGTACGTCGAAAGACGTACGCCTAACTAATAATGATGATTGCGAGAGTAGAAAGACTTGCTCCGATGTGATTCACGCTCTCCAGTATCACCCCTCATCTGGGGGTTCGGCAACACAAAAAACAGATGTTTGTGGAAAACATTGTGGATAAAGTCTGGAATCCCTGTGCCCATCTGTGAATAACACTGTGGACAACTTTGTGAATTCTGTTGGGGATATCCCCCATTTACTCACATGCTTGTGATTTACGCCAGTTCACACCAGTCGATGTAGCGCTCATCTTGGCCACGCACAGCTTTGGCATACACAGCCGCAATCGCTCGTGTCATCGGGCCAGGGCACGGAATTAAGCGCTCGTCAACCATGCTCACCGAACCAACTTCGGCGGCGGTGCCACATGCAAAGATTTCGTCTGCAATGTACAAGTCGCTGCGTGCGATGTTGTCGACACGAATGTCGTATCCCAAGTCGCGCGCAATACGCATCACGCTGTTTTGCGTAATTCCCTCAAGCGCTCCAGCCGATGTTGGAGGAGTCAAGATAATGCCGTCGCGCACACAGAAGATATTTTCTCCGGTGCACTCTGCAACCAAACCGTTTGGCGCAAGCATGATCGCCTCGTCGTATCCAGCCTTGAGTGCTTCAACTTTTGCAAGTGTCGAGTTGACATAGTTGCCAACAGTTTTTGCTGCAGGTGGCATCGTGTTGTGATCGTGGCGCGTCCATGAAGAAACCTTCATGCGCACACCCTTTTCTACAGCATCATCACCCAAATATGCTCCCCATGGCCAACACGCAATCGCAATATCAACCGTGCACGGCAGTGTGTTGAGCCCCATCTCGCCATATCCGTAATACGCAAGCGGTCGCACGTAACAGGCCGGCAATCCAGTCGACTTCACTGTGTCTTTTGTGGCCTGCACGATTTCTTCAACCGAGTACGGCATGTCCATACCCATGATCTTCGCCGAGTTGTACAAACGCTTGATGTGATCGGTGAGCCGGAAAATTGCTGGACCATTCTTGGTCTCGTATGCACGAATGCCTTCAAATACTCCGGTGCCGTAATGCAACGTGTGCGTCAACACGTGTACTTGCGCTTTGTCCCAATCGACGAGCGTGCCGTTCATCCAGATTTTTGGTGTAGTTGTAATTGGCATGTTTTCCTTGGTGTTGATGAGTTACGTGAATACTGAAATCGAATTACGATCCAAACTATCGCTACTAGTTGGCCACTCTTGCACTAATTTCGTCGCCCATTTGGCTTGTTGAGCCACTTGCAGGTGATTGACACGCCACGCGTACGCGCTCGGCCATTGCGTTCTCGCCCAAAAACTCAAGCATGTGCGCAGCCGACAAAATGGCGGCAACCGGGTTGGCCTTACCAGTGCCCACGATGTCGGGTGCCGAGCCGTGCACGGGTTCAAACATCGACGGCCCGGTGCCTGCTGGGTTGAGGTTTGCCGATGAAGCGATGCCGATGCCGCCACTCACTGCTCCGCCCAAGTCGGTAAGGATGTCGCCAAATAAGTTGTCGGTCACGATCACGTCGTAGCGATGCGGGTCTTGCACAAAATAAATGCAGGCGGCATCAACGTGGTTGTAGGCGGTTGCTACCTGCGGAAAATCTTGTGCAACCCGATCAAGGGTGCGCTGCCACAAGTCGCCAGCAAAGGTGAGCACGTTTGTCTTGTGCACGAGCGTGAGATGTTTGCGATGCCGAGTTGCTGCCAACTCGAATGCATAGCGCACGCAGCGCTCTACGCCGTGTGCAGTATTGACGCTGCCCTGCGTTGCTACTTCATGAGGTGTGCCCTTGCGCAGCACGCCACCTTCGCCAACATATGGTCCTTCGGTATTTTCGCGAATCACTATGAAGTCGTGTGGCGCGGTGTGCCCGGGCGCGGTGCCAGCAAATGGTCGACGATTGATATACAAGTCCAACTCAAAACGCATTTTGAGCAACAGCCCGCGCTCGATCACGCCGGGCGGAACACCTGGCGTACCAACCGCGCCCAACAAGATCGCATCAAATTCGCGCAACTGATTGAGAGTTGCATCCGACAGCACTTCACCGTCGCGCAGATACCGAGCGCCACCCAAATCAAAATCAGTTGTCTCCAATTGTGCCCCAGCAGCACGTAAAACTTTGAGCGCCTCTTTTACAACCTCTGGGCCAATGCCGTCGCCGCCAATTACTGCAATGCGATGCTTCGATGATGGAGTTGTCTTTGATGTAGCCATACCCCTTACATCGTAGGGCGCAATACACACCGCTAACCTTTGTGCGCATGGCAAAGCACCAACTTTCTCAAGCGGCCCACGACCGTCTCACCGCCGAATTCACCGACCTCACTACGCGTGGACGCATTCAAGTCGCCGACAAGATTGAGCGCGCACGAGAAATGGGCGACCTCAAAGAAAATGGCGACTACCACGCGGCCAAAGACGAGCAGGGCCACATGGAAGGCCGTATTCGCCAAATCGAATCCTTTCTCGAGGATGCTGAGATCATTCCACCCGCACCGCAAGGCGTTATTGGCCTCGGCACCATCGTTACCATCGTCTACGACGGCGACGCCGACTCTGATGCAGAGCGATTTTTGATTGGTCATGTCGAAGAGAAGCCAGAAGCCAGTGACATCAGTGTGATGAGCCCAAGTTCGCCACTCGGTTCAAGTTTGCTCGGCGCCATAGTTGGTGCAATGGTCACGTACGAAGCACCAAATGGCAAACTCAAAGTCAAAGTGCTCTATACAGAGTCAGCAAAATAGCAAACTGATCTCAGCACTATGCCCCTTCCCCCAGGTCGCGCACTCGAGTTACCAGGGCGTGGACAAACATTCATTCGCGAAGTGCAAGGACCACCTGGCGCTCCAACAATTTTTTTGCTCCACGGCTGGACAGCAACTGCAGACCTCAATTGGTTTACCTGCTTCGATGCACTTGGCGAACATTTTCGAATCATTGCGCCAGATCATCGCGGCCACGGAAAAGGTATCAACTCAAAAAATCCGTTTAGTTTGGAAGACTGTGCCGACGACGTCGCTGCCATTGCAGATGTACTTGGCATCAACACATTCATCCCCGTCGGTTATTCGATGGGTGGCACCATTGCGCAATTGGTCTGGAAGCGCCACGAATCGCGCGTGAGAGGACTCGTACTGTGTTCGACCGCACCAAGCTTTGCTGAGTCGCGCGAAGAGCGCTTGTCGTTCTTGGGTCTTTCAGGTCTTGCTGCCCTCGCGCGATTAACCCCAAACCAAACAATCGAGTGGCTCACCGAGCAGTTGTACATGCAGCGCAAGGGTGAAGGCCTCGAGCCTTGGGCAATCGAACAGATGGCATCCCACGATTGGCGCAAGATCATTGAAGCTGGAAGTGCAATCGGCAACTTTGATTCAACGAATTGGCTCAGCGAAGTTGATGTTCCTGCTTCGGTCATTATTACTACACAAGATCAAACTGTTCCTGTCCTCCGCCAACAGCGACTTATTGATTTACTCGACGATGTAGATGCACACTTCATAGATGGCACACATAATGCCGTCTATACCGATCATCGCACGTATGTTCCAATGTTGCTGTCGGCAATCACGAGCGTTCATCAACGCTCAAAGTCTCTGCTGTAAAAGCCGCTATAGATCGGCTATAGATCAAGTCCGATGTCGAGCACTTTGGCAGAGTGCGTGAGCGCACCTACCGAGATATAGCGCACACCAGTAGCACCTACTGCCGAAGCAGACTCGAGTGTCAGGCCACCGCTGGCTTCCAAAATCACATCTTTTCCAGTATCGGCGAGATGTTTGGCAGCTATTGCAACCGCTTGTGTCAACACTGCGGGCTCCATGTTGTCGAGCAACACCAAATCTGCGCCAGCCGCAAGTGCTGTGTGCAACTGATCAAGCGTGTCGACTTCGATCTCGATAGCAATACTTGGCGCTGCAGCACGCACAAGCGCAAATGCCTCTGCCACACCGCCCGCTGCAGCAATGTGATTGTCTTTCACGAGGGCAGCATCCGACAACGACATGCGATGGTTAACACCTCCACCACAACGAACCGCGTATTTTTCGAGCGCACGCATTCCGGGCGTGGTCTTGCGAGTATCACGCACCTGCGCGCCGGTATGAGCAATTGCATCAACCCATTCGCTCGTTGCAGTGGCAACACCACTCAATTGACAAAGCACGTTGAGCGCAGTGCGTTCGGCAGTAAGTAGCCCGCGCGTAGGCGCTACTACTGTGAGCAGTTTGTCGCCTGGCTTCACCCGAGCAGAGTCTTCAACATGTTTTGTCACCTCAATTGATTCGACACCACAAACCATTTCCAAAACCGCAATCGCCACGTCAAGCCCGGCAATGCATCCATTGGCACGAGTTGCAAATACTCCGGTACTGCTCTGAGTCGCAGACACAGTTGCATTGGTGGTCACATCGGGGCCATTCTTCAAGTCTTCGTCGAGTGCAACCGCAATTAAGCGTCGCACGTCGTCCACTACCAATGCATTTGCCACAAGTTGTCCTGCAGTCGCATCAGAAAGTTGGTGGTGATGCATCGCTATGCGGTCTCCAATGGAATGTTTGCAATCGTCAATTGATGATGTTGCAACGATACTTGCAAGTGGCAGAGCCAAATATCGCGCGCTTCGGTTGTGTCGGTACGACGATGGCAGCCTCGGCTTTCGGTGCGTGCAAGTGCCGACGCTGCGACTGCGGTCGCTACTGTCAAAATATTTGTGGCCTCAAAGTTGCGCCGTGATGGCACGGTGTTGGCATCTATTTTTTCGGCAGTTACAGCCAGTGCATCGATAGCCGATTGCAATCCGTCTGGTCGTCGCAACACGCCAACATGCTTCGACATCAATACGCGCACATATGCTCGTAACGAGTCGTCCAACAACCCAGTCGTTCCGTGTTCTTCTGTTGGCTCGCCGAGTTCGACAGGATCTACCCGACTCGGCAATTTCCATGCCAAGTTGCGTCCAACGCGAGTGCCCACCACAAGGCTTTCAGTGAGACTGTTTGATGCCAAACGATTGGCGCCATGCACGCCCGTATATGCCACTTCGCCAACTGCATATAATCCTTCAACTTCGGTTGTGCCATCCAAGTTTGAGTCAATGCCACCACATGTGTAATGCGCAGCGGGTGCAACCGGAATGCGATCGTGTTGTGGATCAATACCTGCTTCATTGCATGCCTTGGTAATGAATGGAAACCTTGTAGCAAATCGTTCGCCAATGTGTGTTGCGTCTAGGTACACGTGGTCATCAACACCACCAACGTTTTGGGCCATGCGCGCACTGATCGCTGCAGCCACCACATCTCGTGGCGCCAAGTCTTCTTGCGGGTGCACGCCTTGCATGATTCTTTGGCCAGCGGCATCAAACAACACAGCGCCCTCTCCGCGCACAGCTTCCGAGATCAACACTTGCTGAATTGTCGAGCCAACCTCTTGCCACAGCACCGTTGGGTGAAATTGCACAAATTCGAGATCGCGCAAAGTCAGGCCCGCTCGCAGTGCAAGTGCGTGACCATCACCAGTTACTGCGGGTGGGTTAGATGTACTCGCAAACACTTGGCCGTATCCACCGGTCGCGATCACGATGGCTCGCGCAGTAACCACACCAACACTTGCAACTGTTCCATCGCTATTGAGCAGCGCAATTCGAATACCCGCAACTTGCCTTTTTCCTGAAGCAAGGTCTGGCCCAAACACCAAGTCGAGAGCAAATGCATTCTCGAGCACTTCAACACCAGCATTGATGGCATTTTCATCAAGCGTGCGCTGAATTTCGGCACCCGACTGATCGCCGCCCGCGTGCACAATGCGCGATCTCGAGTGCCCACCTTCGCGAGTAAGCGCACGCGAGCCATCCGCACTCGGGTCAAACGCTGCGCCCATCTTTTCTAAGTAGTTGATCGCAGTTGGTGCATCGCGAACAAGCGACTTCACTGCACTTTCATCACACAACCCGCCACCCGCATCCAAGGTGTCGCGCACATGCTCAGCAAAGGTGTCGGCTGGGTCAAACACTGCAGCCAATCCGCCTTGCGCCCACGCAGTCGAGCCAGCATCGAGCGTGTCTTTGGTGACGATCAGTACGTCGCGCACGGGGCGAGCAGCAAGTGCCGCGGCCAAGCCGGCGGCTCCCGAGCCAAGCACCACAACATCAGTGTCGCGTGTCCATGAAACTCCTGGTGCGCTCAATGTTGCGGGCAACGAAACATCGCGCGTTGTCACGACTTCAACTATTCCTTTGTCCTCGACGGCGTGCCAATTGCAATCATTCGCTCTACCGACAATCGGGCTCGGTCGGCTATGTCACGCGGCACCAGTACTTCGTCTTTGCCGGTGCGCAATGCCTCGAGCAATTTTTCTGGCGTATTCATCTTCATGTACTTGCACACTGCCGCACGATTGACTGGCTCGAAAATCACGAGTGGGTTTGCCTTGCGCAATTGATGCAACATTCCAGTTTCGGTTGCGACCAATACTTTCTTCGCTTGCGTTTCTTTGGCGGCAGCAATCATCCCCGACGTTGATAAAATCTTGGTGCGCTCTGCTGGCACCACGCCACTCGAAGCCAAATACATTGCCGATGTTGCACATCCGCATTCTGGATGAATGAATAATTCTGCATCTGGCTCGGCAGCGACCATCGACTTCAAGTCTTGACCATTAATACCTGCATGCACATGACACTCGCCCATCCAAATATGCATGTTGGTGCGACCAGTGATGCGCTGGGCATGCGCTCCCAAAAATTGGTCTGGGCAAAACAAAATCTCTTTGTCGGCATCGATCGATTGCACTACTTCAACAGCATTTGATGAAGTGCAACAAATGTCTGTCTCGGCCTTTACTGCCGCCGTCGTGTTGACATAGCTCACGACCACTGCGCCGGGGTGCTCGGCTTTCCATGCGCGCAACTGATCTGCATTAATAGTGTCGGCAAGTGAACAGCCGGCTCGCGCATCGGGGATAATTACTGTCTTGTCGTAACTCAAAATCTTTGCGGTCTCGGCCATGAAGTGCACGCCACAAAAAATAATTGTGGACTCCTTGGTCTGCGCAGCAATCCGTGACAATGCAAGCGAATCACCTACGTGGTGGGCCACATCTTGAATCTCGGGCAACTGGTAGTTGTGCGCCAAGATCACCGCATCGCGGTCTTTAGCAAGTTGCCGCACCTCTTGTGCCCATGTGCTCACACCTTCAAGTTATCGGCAGATCAACTAGCTACTAGATCTCGCTATTAGATCGCGCTACGTGAACAGGACTGTCAAACCACAGATTGGTGACAGCATCGGCCAAACTGCCACGAGCTGAACCAGCGTCGGTCACAATCTCTTTGGGCGTGTCAGCAAATCGCAAGACCGATCCGACTCCCTGATCTCCGACTACAACGACGAGTCGAACTCGGCGGCGTTGCGGATGTTGACTTGGCGGAACGCTGGTATCGCTGTCGTGATCAGCATTGCTGTCGTGATCATCGCCACAATCATTCTCTTCACGACTGCGGTCGAGCGGTGCTGCCCACCCACATGTCAGCACCACTGCAGCATCAAACATTCGCACGATCGCACTCGTCGGCGCATCAATCAATTCATATACATCGCCGTGCTCGGCAAGAAATGTGATCCGCAATGCACCGTCTTCAAGGCGATCAACTCCCCCAACATCTACGACGCTGATGCCGTACAGACGTGCACGTTTCAGATCGAATCCATCGAGCGACATGTGCAGGCTCTGTTCGACGCAAGTGGCTAGGGCTACTGGTGTATTTGTGTGTTTTGTCATGCCCCGATGTGTACGAGAGGCAGTGCAGAGTGCACTTCAACGGTGATTTTTTATGGAATTCACGGCAGACTGGAGGAATGTCAAATTCGACTTCGCACCCACTGACCTTGCCACAAAAAGTGTGGGACCGTCATCTGGTCAACAATGCGTCTGGCGAATCAGAATTGTTGTACATCGATTTGCATCTTGTTCATGAAGTCACAAGCCCACAAGCATTCGACGGTCTTCGCATCAATAACCGAACCGTGCGTCGCCCCGATCTCACCGTTGCAACCGAAGATCACAACGTTCCCACCAAAGACATCCACTTACCTATCGCCGATCCAATCTCGGCCAAACAAATTGATGTCATGCGCGCCAATGCCAAAGAGTTTGGCATCACGCTGTATCCAATGGGCCACGAAAAACAAGGCATCGTGCACGTCATCGGACCCGAGCAAGGTCGCACACTTCCCGGCATGACCATTGTCTGCGGCGACAGCCACACTGCAACGCACGGCGCATTCGGTGCTCTTGCGTTTGGCATCGGCACAAGCGAAGTCGAGCATGTGCTCGCAACACAAACGCTTCCTCAAACACGACCAAAGTGGATGAGTGTCACAGTTGAAGGCACGCTCTCACCTGGCGTCACTGCAAAAGATGTGATCTTGGCAATCATCGGCCACATCGGCACGGGCGGCGGCATCGGCCACGTCATTGAATATCGCGGATCTGCAATTCGTTCACTGTCAATGGAAGGTCGCATGACCGTGTGCAACATGTCGATCGAAGCCGGCGCAAAGGCTGGTCTCATTGCGCCCGACGACATCACGTTCGAATACCTGAAGGGTCGCGAATACGCACCATCAGGTGCGGCATGGGACTTGGCGGTTACCGAGTGGCGCACTCTTGCTACCGATGAAGGTGCTGCATGGGACAAAGAAGTTGTGATCGATGCGTCAACCATCAAGCCGCAAATCACCTGGGGCACAAACCCTGCTCAAGTTCTTGGCATCGACGACCGTGTGCCAAACCCCGACGACTATGCAGATGCAACTGCACGCGACACCGTCGCTCGTGCACTCACCTATATGGGTCTCACTGCTGGCACGCCCATTCGCGACATCACTGTCGACACCGTGTTCATTGGTTCATGCACCAACAGTCGCATCGAAGACTTGCGCGCTGCTGCCGCGGTCTTCGAAGGTCGCACCGTCACCGTTAAACGCGTGATGGTTGTGCCAGGTAGCCATGCAGTCAAGAAGCAAGCAATCGCCGAAGGGCTCGACAAGATCTTTATCGCAGCGGGTGCCGATTGGCGCGAGCCTGGTTGCTCAATGTGCTTGGCAATGAACCCCGACAAGCTCGCACAAAACGAACGCAGTGCATCCACTTCTAACCGCAACTTCGAGGGTCGTCAAGGTCGTGGTGGCCGCACACATCTTGTATCACCCCAAATCGCGGCAGCCACTGCCATCGCCGGCCACTTCGCTACTCCAGCCGATCTGAAATGAGCAACCAGTCATGAAAAAAGTAAGCATCATCAGCGGGCGCGGAGTTCCACTCAAGCGCTCCGACGTCGACACCGATCAGATCATTCCAGCCGAGTGGCTCAAGCGCGTCGAGCGAACGGGTTTCGAAAAAGGTTTGTTTTCTACTTGGCGCGATGATCGCAACTTCGTGCTCAATGACGAGCGCTACATCGGTGCATCAGTTTTGGTTGCTGGCCCAAGCTTTGGCGTTGGCTCGTCCCGCGAACATGCCGTGTGGGCACTTCAACAAGGCGGGTTCGATGCCGTCATCGCACCAAGTTTTAGCGACATCTTTCGCAACAACTGCACCAAAAATGGCTTGTTGCCGATTGTTCTGCCAGAGCCAACCGTCAATCGCATTTGGGCCATCATCGAAGAAGATGCGACAGCCGAAATCACCATCGACTTGCATCGCTTCACCGTCGAGATCCCAAGCGCAGGCATTACCGAGACGTTCGACATGGACAGAGAGACTCAACAGCGTTTCATCAACGGTCTCGACGACATCAGCATCACGTTGTCAGACGCAGATGCAATCACCAAGTTTGAGGCCACTCGCCCCGCTTGGCTCGCCGCTCGCTAATCCTTGCCAAACCTTTACAGTAAGTTCATTGAGGTTTACTGAGACACAACTATTCCAACGTGCCTAATAGCGGCTCGCATGAGCTTCAAATCTATAGTCAGCAGTTGAGCGCCCAAATCCCGTGCGAGCAACACATAAACCGAGTCGTATGCCGAAAAGTTGTGTCGAAGTTTCCAGATTTCTTCAATAAATGATCTATGTGCGGCGCGATTAAGTTTCCATCTCCCGAGGTCTGCGATCGCCGAGTTTGCAATGTTTTCATCGAGCACACCACGAGAAACTTGACCTCGAATGACGTCCAACACCTCAACATAAAAAAGTTCTGGGATCCAAAGTTCAGAATCGCCCTCTAAACGACGTGCTAACAACTTCCCTCGATCAGTACGAGTGAGAATCTCTACGCCAGCAGATGCATCAATTACGAACGTGGCCATGCGCTGCGAGTTCTACGAATACCGCGCAATGTTTTCACAGTCTCGATTTCGCAAATTTGCAGAACATCACGAACTGATTGCTTGTCGTACCACTCGTGAAAGTGATGTCCAGTCCCGTGCAGAGTCGGACTAATCACTTCAATTTGATCCATCGCCCCATCACCATTGGTCCTATTCTGCATATTCCTGATAGTAGATGAACTTCGTTGGCTGACTTTGCTCATTAACTTGATTCTCCATTTCTGTGGGTGTGCACAGATGTGTACGGCAGATAGCCGCAGAGTGAAGCTCAATTGTCAAGAAATCTGAACAAATCACTCAAGTTCGTTCACTTCGCGTTGTCTTCTCGGTCCTCAGAAATAATTTCGGCGGCGCTGATCCGCAAGTCTTTCCATACAGCGTTCAATCTGA
>CAXNIQ010000009.1:0-16062 GCA_964202465.1 Ilumatobacteraceae bacterium | reverse complement strand
GTCTTGAGGTGTTCGCACTTGCACGGTGTTGGCGCCGAGACTCTGCAACATCACTTCGTGCGCAACAAAAGCACCTTGCAATGCCAAGATCCCAACCCTGTTTTTCAGATCGCCACCATCATGACATCACACTCACAAGTATCGAGTTGACTACCAGCCGCGCTCGGCGTAACGCTCGTTGATCTGGTCCATGCCGATACCCGTCATCGGTGCCCCAAGATTGCGACTCACTTTGGCCAAGATGTCTGCATCCATATAATGCAGTGTTGCCTCAACAATTGCCTTCGCTCTCGGCGAAGGGTCATCGCTCTTAAAAATCCCAGATCCGACGAACACCGACTGCGCACCCAACTGCATCGCCAACGCGGCATCTGCTGGTGTGGCAATTCCGCCTGCACAAAACAACGGCACTTGCAATAATCCAGTCTCGGCGATCTCTTGCACGAGCGGCAATGGCGCGCCCAACTTTTTGGCCCATTCAAACAACTCGGCAGAGTCGGCTTGAGTGATCTTGCGAATGTCTCCAATTATGTTGCGCAAGTGACGCACTGCCTCGACGACATTGCCTGTACCTGCTTCGCCTTTTGAACGAATGAGTGCAGCACCTTCGCTAATGCGACGCAACGCTTCACCCAGGTTTGTTGCACCACACACGAACGGAGTATCAAATGCCAATTTGTCAATGTGATGTGTCTCGTCGGCAGGAGTCAACACTTCTGACTCGTCAATAAAGTCAACGCCGAGTGATTGCAAAATCTGTGCCTCGACAAAATGACCAATGCGAGCCTTTGCCATCACTGGGACAGAGACACTCGCCTGAATTGCAATAATCATCTCAGGGTCGCTCATGCGTGCAACGCCGCCATCACGACGAATATCTGCAGGTACACGCTCGAGCGCCATCACCGCAACAGCACCCGCGTCTTCAGCAATCTTTGCTTGCTCAGAGTTGACCACGTCCATAATGACGCCGCCCTTGAGCATCTCGGCCAAACCTCGTTTGACCTGCATTGACCCAGTAGTGCGTGCAGAATTCTTTGTCATGTATTCCATAGTACCGAGATCACTGCCGACACAAACGGTCGAATAGTTGTGACAGTTTCTCTAGAGAAACTTGACGTCGTCTGGGTCTGTTCCAACTGGCACAACAGCAGTTTTGGCCGCACGAGCGACTTCAACAAACGTTTGACCAGGAGTGAGTTTGATCACTGCCCCACTCGAATCTTTGAGCAAGAACGGCGTCAAGCGATTGTTGCGCTCCCAGGTTCCCTCGATCAGTGTGCCGTTGGTGAATACATACACTTTTCCGCCACCAAGAGTCTTTGACGTTGGGCTATAGCTGTTGGTGTATTCCACCTCCAACACAATCACGTTTGGAACCGCAAGTTGCACGTCAGCAGTATCCACATCGGGTGTGTTGTCTTGCAGCCGCAAAAACTCACTCGTCGTTGCATCCCAATTCCACTGCACTTTGACGCCGTCCATTGAAACTTTTACACCCGCAGTTGGAGTTGCTGTTGACGGAACAGCATCACTTGCGCTGCGATACGAAAACTGCGCTGGTGGCGCGGTCGAACCCTCAGGGCTTAGTGTCCACAACTTTGACGTTTGCGCAATCAAGTTGTGTGGTGCTGAGCGATCGCTGTCGCGGGCAAACCCACCGTCTTTGTTTGCAACGGTGTAACTCAAGTCAACGAGGTCTGATTTCTTGATCGCAGAAGAAACTTGCTCGTTGCCGCCGCTCCACACAAACAATGGTTTGATGAGCGAACTTAACAAATTGATGTCTTGAAAGCGACCACTGCGAATTGGGCCAACAGGATCGGAGCCTTCGCTCTGAAACACTGCTGCTAGACGAGTCAATTTTTCTACGTTCTCTTCAAAAATAATGTCTGCTTGATTGATGCCCATCTGTGGGCGTGCAGACGGATGGTTGTCGATTTTGACAACCATGGCAGGTCGGGTAAGCGTCGAAGGGTCGGTGTTTGGCAAACCCGTGAGCGGGTTGACAACGACAACAGGAACTGTTGTCTCGGTGACAGTCGTTGTTTCAACGATTGAACTCTCAATTGTGCTGGTCGAATCACCACAGGCACCCACCATCAATAATGAACCAACACACAACGAAACTGTCAATAGAGACTTATTTGGGTACGACCGAGTTTTCATGTTTAGATCTCTCTGAGCAGCGCAATTCTTTCTGCCAATGGGGGATGCGTATTGAAAAGTTTATGCCACATGCCCAGTCGGCCTGCGTCATTCACGCCCGACATCGGTTGCTCTATCCACATATGAGCCGTTGCCATACTGGCTGAATGAGTGACTGTGCTGTCGGCTTGAAGTTTTTCAAGCGCCGAGATGAGACCTGGTGGATATCTGGTCATTTTGCAGGCCGAGACATCAGCAAGAGTTTCGCGTCGACGACTGATGGAGGCCTGCATAATTCGCGCCAAGATTGGTGCGAGTATCAACAGCGCGATGCCCACAAACGCAAGTGGGTTTGTACCGTCTCGACGATCATTGCCGCGACTCACTCGCCCGCCATTCCACCACATCATCCGAATGGTGATGTCTGTAATGAGAGCAATTGTGCCAACCAATGTGACTGCCAATGTGCTGACCAAAATGTCATAATTCTTGATGTGCGAGAGTTCGTGAGCAACAACGCCTTCCAACTCCACGCGGTTCATCTTTTCAAGTAGACCTGTCGTGACTGCGATTGCAGCATTCTTTGGGTTTCGCCCAGTCGCAAACGCATTGGGCGCATCATCTCGAATAATAAACACGCGAGGTTTTGGTAGACCGCTTGCGATACACAAGCCTTCAACCAAGTTGTGTAGGCGACGAAACTCAACCGGGTCAGCAGGTACGGCGCGACTCACCCTGAGCGCAACCGAATCAGATTTCCAATACGAGCCAAATGCAAAAACGGCCGAAAAGACAAGCGCGATGATCGTTCCTGTTGTGCCATTGCCGATCAACACGCCAACTGCCATACCGACGAGCACGGTGATGACAATAAAACCTGTGAGTAAAAAGAACGTACGCCTCTTATTTGACGCGATGAGGTCATTCATAGAACTGTTGTTGCCGATCTTGCTAGAACTTGACTTGTGGTGTTGTACGCGCTGCAGCCTCGGCCTCAAAAAACTCACGCTTCACAAATTTGAAAGCACCAGCAATCAACGACCCAGGAAACTTCTGAATGGCCGTGTTGTACGCCAGCACTGCATCGCCGTAAAACTGTCGGGCATACGCAATGCGGCTCTCGGTGTTTGAAAGCTCTTCTTGTAGCGAAACAAAGCCTTGGTTTGCTTTGAGGTCTGGATATGCCTCCGAGAGTGCAAACAACTGGCGCAGTGCCCCCGTGATGGCGGTGTCGGCAGTGGCTTGAGCCGATGGTGAAACCGACGCACTCATTGCCGAGTTGCGAGCCTGGATAACCGCGTCCAACGTGGCCTTCTCATGCGACGCATATCCCTTGACAGTTTCGACCAAATTGGGGATGAGGTCGAGTCGTCGCTTCAATTGCACATCGATCTGCGACCACGCATTATCCACCTCGTTACGACGACGGATGAGCGAGTTGTACATCGCGATGAGGACCACCAGCAGCACTACAACTATGAGCAATATAACGAGAATGTCCATACGCCTCAGTCTACGCCAACACTGCGCGGCCTTGAGAAGTGTTGCTCACTCTAATTTGGGCTTCCTTGCGCGCGACGCAGAACGCGGTGTTCAAACATTGCCAGCAGTTTGTTTGGCCGAACCGAGATCTCGCTATTTTTTTCAGCGGCCAATAGGCGCTGATATATCGCAACATACTCAACTGCTAAATGCTGCATCGAAAAATCATCTGCGCGCTTGAGACCAGCATCGACCAATTTCTTCGACAAAACCGGATCACCAACCAACCGGTTGATTGCGCTGGCCAATTGCTCTTCACTGCCCGGATCAACAAGCAGCGCATCCACTTCGTGCGTTGCAACGTTGCGATACCCGTCGATGTCAGTCGTCACGAGCGGGACTCCAGCCGCCATTGCTTCCAAAAGAACGATGCCAAAAGACTCTCCTCGCAATGACGGCGCACAAAAAACAGTGCATCGTGAAAGTCTTTCAAGTTTGTCTGTTTCAGTTATCCGACCAAGCCAGACGATTCGGTGATCATGTTCGTGAAGTTTGCGCAGTTCGTCAATACCAACACCATCAGCAGCCACCCACAATGAAAAGTGTTGCGGCAGGAATTTCATTGCCCCAAGTAGAATTTCGAGTCCTTTGCGGGGTTCGAAACGACCACAGAAAAAGATTGTGGGTTGCCGCTCGCGATGCGCATCATGCGTGAAGTAACGAGAAGTTTCGATTCCGTTAAACAACACCTGATAGTCGCCGTCGAGGTATCGCGATGCAAGTTCTTTTGCAGCCTCCGATACGGCAACACGCACATCCAAATGGTTTGCAGCCCATCGCGCAGATTTGTTGAGTACTCGATACGGCGACGAGTCTCCGGCTGCATGAAAAGTGCCGACTGTTGGTGCTAGTCGTAACAACAACGAAGTCACTGTCGGTCCCGGAACTATCGGTTCGTGGAGGTGAATGACATCAAACGCTTCATCGTTGAGAGCCCGAATGGTGCGTAATGCAGCAGATGGATCGGGGGCAAGTTGTGCAACTGAACCATTGGCAGAAGTTGGAAGGCTCCGACCTAACGGAGTCACAAACGGTTCGGGAGGTGGGCCATCGCATGGCGCAAGAACTCGCACTTCATGTCCGATACGTCTGAGTTCGCGAGCAAGTCCCATGACTTGGGCCTGAACTCCGCCTGGAACCGACACGCTATAGGGACTCACCATTGCAACCCGCAACATGTTCACGCCGTATACGGTAGACCGTCAAGAAGCATTTCAAACGAAAGCAAATCAAATCATGACGCAATTTCTCACAAACTCCTATTCCACCCCCGCAGTTTCCATAGTGGCGTCGCCGACGAAACGAAACACCATTTTGGAATTGGCACAACAAGCCGAGCAACTTGGATTCGCCGGACTTGCGTGTCCGAGTTTGGGCGGAACCATGGCACTGTGCACATCGCTCGCCCACTCCACGAACACCATTCACTTTTGGACATCGATTCAACCGATGTATTACAGCCACCCCGTTGAGACCGCAAACACGGCAGCGCACATTCACGAAATATCTGGAGGTCGATTTGGGCTCGGTATCGGTGTAAGCCACGGACCAGTTGTAGAGCGTTTGGGTGTTGAGACCGGAAAGCCACTGAGCGATATCACCAACTACGTTGCAGCGATGCGCGCCAACGAGCGCTTCTCTGGAGCACTTCCACCGATATATTTGGCAACACTGCGCGACAAGATGCTTGCACTTTCGCACCAGATTTCCGAGGGCGCAATCTGGGCAAATGCCTCGTTGCGCGACATCAAACGACAAGTCGCTTCCATCCCCGCCGACAAACAATCATCGTTCTTTATGTCGAACATGGTTCCAACGATCATCACCGATGACATCAAGGAAGCATTTGCGCTGCACCGCAAAACATTGACTGGCTATGTTTCGCTACCCAACTACCGCAATTACTGGCGCACTGCAGGCTATGTCGACGAGATGAATGCAATCGAGACGGTTTTGGCTTCGACACCCAAAGAGTTGATGGCCGAAACATTGCAAGCAACCATGAGCGATGAATGGTTGCAAGACTGCACGATCTCTGGCAATAAGACACAAGTGCGCGAGCAGTTTGCGGCTTGGGCCGATTCTGGCGTACTTCCAATTGCCGTGATGTCTTCTACTTCTGGCGGACAAGCAAAGGCCATTAACGAATTGTTTGGCTTGTTTAGCTAAGCCTGTTTAGCTACGCAAGTTCTGCGAGTAAGCCTTTGACTAACTGCTCGATTTCGTCACGAATTGGTCGTACAGCCTCAACACCTTTTCCTGCAGGATCGCTCAGTGGCCAATCGACATACGTCTTGCCTGGGATAAACGGACACGCATCGCCGCACCCCATCGTGACCACAACGTCGACAGCGTGCAGCATTTCCATCGTCCAGATCTGTGGTTGAGCCGACGCAATATCGATACCAACTTCCAACATCGCCTCTACAGCAGATGGATTAATAGAGTTTGATGGCTCAGAACCGGCGGAATAGACGTTGACAACACCTGTACCAAGGTGACGCATAAAACCGGCAGCCATTTGCGAACGACCAGCATTATGAATACAGAGAAATAGAACACCTTTCATCAGCGATCTCAGCTTTTCGACTCTGGTGATGATTGAAACACAAACTGAATCAATGCAATTGCAATGATGGCCCCGATCACTTGCATCACAATAAACATCGGTACTGACTCTGGCGCGATACCGGCGAATGTGTTGCTCAAGCTACGAGCAACAGTGACTGCTGGATTCGCCAACGATGTAGACGAAGTGAAAAAATATGCGCCAGTGATCCACGCGGCAACAGTGAACGGCACAAGATTCGAACGCTTGGCTCGAATGGTTCCATAGATCACAAGTAGCAGACCAACTGTTGCCACGACTTCCGAAAACAAAACTCCTGAGCCCGACCGAATTTTGTGTGAGATGTTAATTGCATCAAGATCAAACATCAGGTTGGCAACAATTGCACCCAAGCATCCACCAACTGTCTGTGCAAGCGCATACCAAAGAGTGTCCTTGACGGTTGTCTCACCCGTGAAAATTCCGACAATGCCTACCACCGGATTGAAAGATGCGCCCGAAACAGGCGCAAAGATCAAGATCAGTGCAACGAGTGCACCACCAGTGGCAATTGCATTACACAAGAGTTGCAGAGCAACAATGTCGGTCATTCGCTCTGCCATGATGCCTGAGCCGATTACCGCCACTATCAACATTCCTGTACCCAGCGCTTCAGCCGCCAGGCGGCGCGACATCGGAATATCCGAATCTGTCGCCACTAACAACATTTCTGATCGGCAGTTGCGAAAAAAGTAGGAGCATCGGCCAAAACGGTGTAGTACTCCCACGGAGCCCCGTCCGGACTCTCCAACCACACTTTGTCCTGCACGGCATAACAACACGTTGTGTCTTTTTCGACAGACTCAACAAGACCAAGTTGCCCAAATCTTTCAATAGAACTCTCGACTTGAGCAGTCGTCTCGAGTTCGACTCCTAGATGGTTGAGATGTTGGTACTCGGCCATTGCATCTCGTGGTGTTTCAATCAATACCAATTTGAGTGGCGGATTGACGATGGCGAAATTGGCATAGCCTTCGCGAACCTTTGCTGGTGTTGTGTCAAACATCTTTGAATAAAACTCAATTGCTTCAACCAAGTTTGAAACATTGAGTGCTAGTTGAACTCGTGACATGACAATCTCCATTTCCTTTGTTGTATGTTCTGTTGCATTTTGTGTTATATTGATAGTTATCAATATAACACAGACTTCCGAGAAATGCTGCTCACCAGTCACACAGGCAGTTCTGTCTACTCACGATGCAGTCGACCTCGCTCATGGCTTTGCCGCGCTTTCAGACCCAGTGCGACTCAAGCTTTTTAGTCTCATTGCAGCTTCTGTCGATGCCGAAACGTGTGCCTGCTCGCTCGTCAAACCAACAGGTCGCTCGCAGCCAACTGTCAGTCATCACCTCAAAGTGTTGCGAGAAGCTGGTTTGATTACCGGCACAAAGCGTGGCACATGGATTTGGTATCGCGTCAACCGTGATCGGTTGCATGTTTTACAAGATGTGCTCGGCTAACTAAACGTTGCCTCGACTAAATCCGGGGTCGCTCGGCCAATTTGGTTGAAACAAGTGCCACTGCTCTGGTGCTAGTCGAATGAGATTCTCGATCTCAAGCATCAAGAGTTGAGTGATTCGCGAAACATCATCTCGCAACGACCCTTGTCGCTCGACCGGTATTGCCGGACGCACGATGATTGTGTGACCGTCCACTTCTGGTGTAAAAAAGGTTGCCATTGGTAAGAGTGCTGCTCCTGTGCGAAGCGCAAAAAATGCTGGGCCTGCAGGCACCGTTGTTGTTTCTCCAAAGAACTCCACCTCGACACCAGTACGTTTGCCATCTTTTGGAATATCACGATCACACAGCAGTGACACAACATCATTAGAGCGCAATGCTCGAGCAACCGCTGTACCTGCATTGTCGTCGAGAGCAATGACATTGACCCCATAACGCGAGCGCAAGTCAACAAACCATTCGAACAGTTGCGTGTTTTCAAGACGCTCAACAACCGCGGTCAATTGGAATCCTTGATCAATCAGCCAGCGTCCCGACCATTCCCAACCACCCATGTGCGGCAAAGCAAGAATTGTTCCCTTGCCTTGCGCCACAGAATGCTCAATATGTTCAAAACCCTCGACGCGATGACCTGCAGAAATTTGCTGATGTGACAACGAAGGAAGTCGAAATGTCTCGAGGTAGTAGCGCATGTAACTCTGAAATGCATGTTGCGTTGCTCGGTTGAGTGCCCAGCCTTTAAGACTTGGGTCGACGCGTTGCAAGTGTCGCTTCACCATTGACCGATTTTCGCTCATCAGTATGGAGAGTGATCCACCAACTGCAAACGATGCACCTGCCAAAATTGGAGCGGGTGTGACACGAGCCAACAGCGATGCACATTTGTAACCGACAACCGCAATTTCACCAGGCGGAAATTTTTTCAAGTATGCCATGCAGGTTTTTTGAATCTATTCGCAGTATTTGGGTCGACAAGCGAGTACTTATGGCAATCGGCGACGACGTTGAAATCGTTCGCGATAATCTTCACGACGAACTCGACGAGATGCGCGACGCGAACGACGAACTTCCTGCTTTTGAGCAGTGATTGGCGCAACCGCTGCCTGTCGCCATACTTTTGCAAAGCGCTGTACTGCCGTCATCACAGTCAGAGCGAGCATCACCCACATCACCCACCACAACAACGATCCAAACAACAAACCAGCACATAACACGATGATGCGCTCTGCTCGTTCCATGAGCCCACCCTTGGCGTTGAGACCAAGCGACTCGGCCTTCGCTCGCTGATATGAAATCAAGGATGAAACCGCCATGACCGCAAAAGGCAAGACGGCTGCTGTAGCACCGCGAGTGTCGGCCAAATACCACGCCACTCCACCGAGCAAGAACGAATCGCTCACTCTGTCAATCACCGAATCAAAAAACGCACCCCGCTGGCTTGCCGAATTGGAAGCTTTGGCTAAAGCACCATCAAACATGTCGGGAAGTGCAGACAAAATCACCAACGCGAGACCAAGAGGCAATGAGCCAAGCCCAATGGCAATAGCAGCGCAAATTGCAATCAACAGCCCGAGGATGGTGATGTGATCGGGAGACAACCCTGTGCGCAACAATGCCTTGCCAACTGGTCGCACGACGCGCTCGATCTCCACGCGAAATCGACCGTCAAACATGACTCCGAGCCTACTTGTCGGGGTTGGCTTCTACCAGACACTCAATAATTCGAGCATCTACTGCATCAACCAACACGAGACCCCGCTGCAGTGGGGGTTGTTCAGCGCTGTAGCAAAAGACGCGCCAAGTTGGGCGGCTTCGAAAGCCTCGCCACACCTGTTGTGCAGATGAATGCCCCACAGCAAAGTTGACCGCACGACTCGCAGATACGAGCGCAGTCTTTTCATCAACAGTCATTTTCCACGACGAACTGAGTACAAATAATCCGAATACACAAAGACCGATTGCTACGAACAACATTCCGTCGTTGACAAGACCGCTCTCACCAAGCGATGACCCGCTGGATTGCGACACAAGCCACAAAACAAAGCACGCTGCTGAGATACCGAGATAAATAAAACCGGGAATGCGACGGCGATGATTGTCGGGAAATTGATATGGCCCCACGAATGCAGAGATGTCTAGATCATCGGGTAATGCATCTCGTATTTCATTGCTGGACATTTTGTCTTTTCCTTTGCTGGTTCGAATTATGTTTTGCGTATTATGCCGAAAGCAATTTCCATGCGGCTCGCACGCGTGCCGCCGTGACGTCCAAAGCCTCTGGCAAAATCTTGGTGTTCGCAATTGCAACCATAAAGTTGGTGTCACCACCCCACCGTGGAACTATATGAACATGTAGGTGCTGGGCAATACTTCCTCCAGCCGATGCCCCCATGTTGATTCCGACATTGATTCCCTGTGGTCTGTATTCGGCTTTGAGCACACGAATACCAAACGTAACAGTCGACCAGATTTCGTTGTGTTCTAATTCGGTGAGTTGCTCAAGTTCTGCAACCTCCCTATAGGGCAACACCAAGAGGTGACCTGGCGAATAGGGAAACGCGTTGAGGATGACGAACGAATGCACGCCGCGATGAACAATATGCGATTCTTCGTCCTGTATATCTGACTCAAGAATTTCTGTAAACACCGACTTGCCCGTATCGCTTCGCTTTACATTGCCCTGTACGTATTGCGCACGCCAGCCGTTCCACAGACGTTCAAGACGCATGCTTAGTGTGTTGCTTTCGTCGAAGAATCTGCGGTTTCGTCTTGCAACTGTTTTACAAAGTCATCAAACTTGACATCGCGCACTACATCCCCACCGCGAGGATTAACGCCGACTGTTTGATTCGCAACGTCGTCATCACCGACAACCAATACGTATGGAATGCGCTCCAACTTCGCAGATCGAATTCGCTTGCCCAACTGCTCGTCGGCAACGCTTGTATCAACCCTAAAACCGGCCTGTGCAAGTTGAGCAATAAGTTTCGTTGCGTACGGCTCGTGTCCACTTGTCACTGGCAGAACTCGCACTTGTACCGGGGCGAGCCAGGTTGGAAATGCGCCACCGTAGTGCTCGAGGAGCACTCCAAAAAAGCGCTCAACCGAACCAAACAGTGCTCGGTGCAACATGATCGGTTGGTGGCGACCATTGTCCGAACCGATGTATTCCAATTTAAAAGCCGCGGGCAAATTGAAGTCGCATTGAATGGTGCTCAACTGCCACTTGCGACCAATTGCGTCACGAACATCGATGTCAATCTTTGGTCCGTAAAACGCCGCATCGCCCTCTTTAACCGAGTATTCAACGCCATGGCGATGCAGTGCTTCGCGCAATGCAGTAGTTGCTTTGTCCCAGATTTCATCGCTACCCACCGATTTCTCTGGGTCGCGAGTTGACAACTTAAACTCGAAGTCTTCGAAGCCAAACTTGCGCAACACAGAGATCACAAAGTCGAGCAATGATGTGATCTCGTCTGCCATTTGATCTTCTGTGCAAAAGATGTGGCTGTCATCTTGCGTGAAGCCGCGAATACGCAACAGACCATGCAATGTGCCAGCGCGTTCGTAGCGATACACGGTGCCAAGCTCGAAAAGACGCAAAGGTAATTCGCGGTAACTGCGCTGTCGATCGCGATAGATCAAGCAATGCATCGGACAGTTCATCGGCTTCGGGTAGTAGGTGCCGTTGTCCATCTCCATTGGTGGATACATGCCGTCTTTGTAAAAGTGCAAGTGACCTGAAGTTTCAAACAATTCTGCATTGGCTAAATGTGGAGTAAACACAAATTGGTAGCCGCCATTTTGGTGACGGTGCCTGCTGTAGTCCTCCATCAATTTGCGAACGATTCCACCTTTTGGATGCCACACCGCAAGTCCGCCACCAATTTCAGAAGGAAACGACAGCAGATCCATTTCGACTGCAAGCCGACGATGATCGCGCTTCTCGGCTTCTGCGAGTCGGGTGATGTGCTCGTCAAGCGCAGACTTTGACTCCCATGCAGTTCCATAGATGCGTTGCAGCATCGGACCCTTTTCATTACCCCGCCAGTAGGCGCCGGCAACTTTCATCAATGCAAAATGACCGAGTTTGCCAGTTGTTGGCACGTGTGGGCCGCGACACAAGTCAACGAACGAATCGGTATTGCGATACACGCTCACGACATCGCCGCCAAGTACCTCAGAATCATCAGTGCCATCGGCTGAACCGCTAGTAACGCGTGTAATTATTTCGCACTTGTACGGTTGATCCGCAAACAGATCGAGTGCGGCTTTTGCCGACATTTCCGAGCGAGTGAAGGCTTGATTGGCCTTGATGATTTCGCGCATCTTTCCGTCGATCGCAGCGAGATCGGAATCGCTAAAAGTTTTGCCGCCTGGCAATTCGAAGTCGTAATAGAAACCATCTTCAATTGCTGGCCCAATCGTGAATTTTGCGCCAATGAACAACTGCACGACTGCTTGAGCCATCACATGGGCAGTTGAGTGTCGCAATACGTGTCGTCCGGCTTCGCTTTCGGCAGTGATAATCGATACTCGCGCACCAGCACTGAGCGCAACGGTGAGGTCGGTTTCAACACCGTCAACCACTGCAGCGACCGCAGCTTTTGCCAGTCTGGAGCCGATCCCCTGAGCCAAATCGAGAGATGTTGACCCGTGCGGCAACGATTTTCGAGTTCCGTCTGGAAGGCTGACTTCAAAAGTTTCTACTGCACTCATAGTGCCTTGCAGTCTAGGTTCGAAAGGCTCACGAGATCGTCTCAATTAGCGCTTGAGCTCAATTCCCAAAAGACGGGCAGCATCTGCCACGTTGACTCCGTTCTCTGCTGCCTTGTCGATGTGCGCAATCGCGCGCGGTGTATCGAGATCGTCATCAAGAGCGTCGCGAACTTGATGTAGCAATTGGCCATCATCGTTCTTCGTTCCAGTGCCCCAATTTGCAAGCCTGTCAACGTTGCGAGCAAACATTTGCGCATCCCATTCCCATTCGAAACGGTAATGATGCTCGATGAGGCCAAGGCGAATGACTCGCGGATCAAATTGTGTGCGAAGTTTGTCGACAAACACCAAGTTCCCTCGGCTCTTCGACATCTTGTGTCCGTCCATCGACACCATCGCCACATGCATCCAATGCTTCACAAACACTTCGCCTGTTGCAGCTTCGGACTGGGCTCGCTCACACTCGTGATGCGGAAAAATCAAATCACTTCCACCGCCATGCAAATCGATCGTTGTTCCCAATTCGCGCAATGCAAGCGCCGAGCATTCGATATGCCAACCAGGCCGACCGGCACCCCACATCGTGTCCCATGATGGTTCGTCTGCAGCCGACGGATGCCACAACACAAAGTCAAGTGGGTGACGTTTGTATGGGTCTTCGATGTTGCCGCCACGTTCGCGAGCAAGCGCAATCATCGTCTCATTGGAGTAATGCGATATCTCTCCAAATGTTGGTGACTTTGTGACATCAAAATACACAGAGCCACCAGACTGATATGCAAATCCCTTATCGATTACCAAGCCGATGAAACCTCGAATATCAGAGATTGCTGACGAAGCACGCGGAGTCGAATACATCGGCAATACTTCAAGCGCTTCCATGTCGGCAGTGAAACGCGCTTCCTCCCCCGCCGCCAAATCCAAATAGTGCACTCCAAGTTCGCGGGCCTTGGCAAATAATGGATCATCAACATCGGTGACGTTACGCACACACTTCACTTGATGTCCCATGTCGATCAACCGACGTATCAAGATGTCGTAGCTAATAAATGTAAACGCGTGCCCAAGATGTGTTGCGTCATACGGGGTGATGCCGCACGTGTACATCAATACTGTAGGGCCAGGCTCAAAAGGAACTACCGATTGCTTGGCAGTGTCATACAGACGCATCATGTAATTCGAAGATTCCTTCCACTGACCGGATCGACATCGGGCAAGCCGGTCATTCGCGGTGCAACTCTCGTTTTGTAGCGCACATTCATTTGCAACAGCACGGCAGTGAAGGCTTCGAGCGCGAGTGCATTCGATAATCTTCCTGTGTTCAGTGGTCGACACCCAGGAATCTTTTCAACGATGTCGCTTACAATTTCAATTGCTTCAGGATGATCCGAGCAAATCAACACATCACTGTCGACGTCATGATCGAGATTGCCAAGCTCTTTTGCAGGCAAGTGCTGAAACGCTGCAACAACCTTGCTCAGTGGAATTTCGGCTTGCACGTGGGCTGCAATGCTTCCGCGAGGTGGAACGAGGGGTTGAAACTCTTTGCCTACCCTGACTAACGCATTGGCCATTGTGATCACGACTTTCCCGGTGAGCGCAGCTGCAAAATCACCGACAATCGTGGCGGTGGAATCCCACGGGGTTGCAACTACGACAAGATCGCAATTCACTGCGTCAGTATTGTCGCCACCCTGAATGGTCAATTTGTGGCTTGGCCACAGTGATTGCAACTCTTTGACCTTCTGGATGGATCGAGCTTTGTCTCGTGACCCGATCACAACCTCGTAGCCAGCAACGTTGAGGCGCAAGGCCAGCCCGCTACCGGCGGGTCCTGTGCCACCAATGATTCCAATTTTCATTCAACGAGCCTGCCACAAACACTCCCAAACAACTACCGTTGACGGCATGGGAATATTGGATGGCAAGAAAATAGTGGTTACAGGGGTACTTACCGATGCTTCGCTGGCCTTCGGGGTCGCCCAGCTGGCTCAGCGCGAAGGCGCCACAGTCCTGTTGACCGGTGCAGGACGTGGTCTGTCCATCACTGAGCGAACTGCGCGCAAGCTTGACACCCCAGCGCAAGTCGTCGAATTTGACGTAACGGTTGACGAACACGTGCACAGCGCGAGAGCAGGCGCACTGAAACATCTCGGTCAGGTTGATGGCGTGTTGCATGCAATTGGTTTTGCTCCAGCAGTTTGCTTGGGCGACGACTTCATGGCAGCACAGTGGAACGATGTGGCCGTTGCGATGCAAATTTCGGCCTATTCACTCAAAACACTCGCCGACGCATTTGTGCCCCTCATGGCGCAGGGCGGAAGTTTCGTTGGTCTCGACTTTGACAACACTGTTGCGTGGCCTGCGTACAACTGGATGGGTGTTGCAAAAGCAGCACTCGAATCTACAAATCGCTATCTTGCAAAAGAGTTGGGTGGAAAAAACATTCGCTGCAACCTTGTTGCTGCAGGACCAATCAAGACAATGGCTGCAAAATCTATTCCGGGTTTCCAAAAATTTGAAGATGCATGGAGTGAGCGCGCGCCATTGGGTTGGGACGTCCATGACTCAACCGCAGTAGCTCGCGCATGCGTCGCCATGCTTTCCGATTGGTTTCCAGCCACCACCGCTGAAGTGATTCATGTCGATGGTGGCTTCCACGCAATGGGCGTGTAAATGCAAGTCGCACGTCGGCGCACCGTTGCCCATTCATTTTTCGCTCGCATAATTTCGTTCGCGGTTATTGCGGCTACAGCAATTGCAATTGTCATCGCCTTCAGCCCAACACAAACATTTGCAGCTGCCACCAATGATCCTCTGATCGATCAACAATGGGGACTGGCCGCGATCGGCGCCCCATCGGTATGGAATATCACTCGGGGTGCTGGAGTCACTGTTGCGGTGATCGACACCGGCAGCGGACCGCACCCTGATCTGGATGCAAATTTGGATGCCGGTCGCACAATGTTTGGACTGATTGACAGCGTGGGTATGGTCGACGTCGACCCGAAAGGTCATGGCACGCATGTCGCAGGGATCATTGCTGCGGTTGCCGACAACGGCCTTGGCGGCGCAGGCGTTGCACCACAATCTCGCATCATGCCGATCAGGGTTCTTGATGCCAATGGTGATGGAGATTCCAAAGACGTATCGAAGGCAGTTCGCTTCGCTGTCGACAACGGTGCAAAAGTGATCAATCTTTCTCTCGGGGGCCCAACGGAAAGCACATCGCTCATTGCAGCACTTCAATACGCCGTGGATCAAAATGTGCTTGTCGTTGCCGCAGCAGGCAATGGTGGCATTGACGCGACACCAAAATGGCCTGGAGCAAGCGACCTCACTGTCGCAGTCACTGCTATAGATCGCACCAACAGCGTTGTCAGTTTCGATCAACGCGGCGAGTACATCGACTTGTCTGCTCCCGGAGCGTCAATCGTTTCGACGGCAGGAAATGACTACAAAATTCAAAGCGGCACGAGCATGGCTGCAGCCTTTGTCACTGGTGCAGCAGCGTTGTTGTTTGCAGCACAACCATCGATATCCGCAGCCCAAGTGCGCGATGTACTGCAACGAACCGCCACCGACAT
>CAXNIQ010000008.1:0-16523 GCA_964202465.1 Ilumatobacteraceae bacterium | reverse complement strand
GGACATCACCCTCTCAAGGTGGCGGCACGGGTTCGAATCCCGTTGGGGCTGCTCACAGCAATATCGCCAGGTCAATTGAGTAGTGAGAGATCTTTCATTGCAGGGCGACGATGAGACCAAGGCATTGCAACTTCGAGCTGCGAAGCAAGTTGCAAGAGCAAGTCTTCACGGCCATACGCGGCCACTAACTGAATTCCAATCGGAACTCCTTCAGGAGTCCAGTGCAACGGCAAACTGATGGCAGGTTGACCGCTCGTGTTATAGGCGGCAGTGAAAGCGACAAAGTCGCCAGCATCTTTCATTGATTTCATTGGATCTTTGGGATTATTGGCGAACTGTCCAACCTTGAGCGGAACACGACTCACCGTCGGAGTAACCAGAATGTCCCATCCGTCTGCCCACCACTGTTGCACTGCGCGTCGGTAATACGACGTCGCAAGAATTGCGCTTGCGTAGGTCGTTGACGAAGTATTTTTTGCATATTGAGCCATTGTCCAGTTGACAAGTTCAAAATCATCAGCCGTAACTTCGCGACCGAGCATCGTTGCGGTTGTCTCGCAAGCAACTGACATGTTGGTTCCCCAAATCGCCGTAAATCTGGGAGGAAAGGACGCGTCTTCGAGTGCGGTTGGCCATGACGCATCGACGAAGTGACCAAGCTGTTCGAGCTGTTTTGCAACAATGTGAACACCTTCGACGCACTCGTGATCGATATCGCCTTCAAGCGGGCGATGATCGAGAAAACCAATGCGAAGTTTGCCGACTGGTGCACCGATTTCACTCAAGTATGGTCGGGTTGGCGGAGGCGCAATGACTCGATCACCGACTCCTGGCCCGTGGGTTGCGTCAAGCAGTGCCGCACAATCGCGAACAGTTCGAGTAACAACGTGTTCGATGCCCAGATTTGTTTCGTCGCGCATTGGTGCTGCAGTAATGCGGCCTTGACTAACTTTCAATCCAACTAATCCACAACATGCTGCAGGGATACGAATAGAGCCGCCACCATCGGTGGCATGAGCAGCAGGCACAATGCCCGCCGCTACTGCCGCGCTACTGCCACCACTTGAGCCACCCGCAATTCTGCTTGTATCCCATGGTGATCGAGTTGCACCCCAAGCCTCTGGCTCTGTAGTTGGAAGACTTCCAAATTCGGGCGAGCTGCCGCGACCAAAAATCACGAGACCAGAACGAATGAAGCGTTTGACGTGGTCGGTTGTGTAGGTGGACGTATAGTTTGCGTTCTTGAGAGCGATGTTGCCGTTAGAAATTGGCTTACCTTTGAGGGCTGCATTGAGATCCTTCAAAATAAATGGAACACCACGAAACGGCATCGCAGCGTCGTCGGGGAGTGCTTCTGCATCCGCACGTGCGTCGGCGTCCCATCTATAAGTGAGTGCGTTGATGGATGGGTTGAGTTTGTCTGCCCGTTCGAGTGCAGCATTCAGCAATTCGAGTGGGGTGACCTTTCCATCACGAACAAGTTGAGCCTGCTCGGTTGCATCCATCCATTGGGTTTCATCAGCGATTGCAGACATTGTTTCCCCTAGTGTTGTTGGCTCATGAGCGACTCTACTGAACCACGCCAACTTACTGCACGCGAAGTCTTGCGTTCTACAAGCGTACGGCGAATGCTTGGCAGCAGTTTGGCCTTTCATATAGGTGTATCACTTCAAGCAGCAACACTTGGAAAACATATTTTTGACATCACTGGCCGAGCGATCGACATCGGCTGGCTAGGTTTGGCCGAGTTTGGGCCAATCGCGATACTCGTGCTAGTGAGCGGAAGTGTGGCCGATCGCTTCAATCGCAAGCACGTCGCGGCATTGGCGCTTGGTGGTGAGATGTTTTGCGCGATAGCACTGGTTGCATACTCGTTATCTGAGCCAACAGCAGTGTGGCCCTTCTTTGTTATTGCAACACTTTTTGGTATCTCGCGAGCATTTTTGTCGCCAGCCACGCGCGCGATGTATCCGATGGTTGCGCCCGATGGCGGCTTGCCGCCAGTCATTGCTCTGTCTTCAGGTTCGTGGACATCGGCAATGATCATTGGCCCTGCGGCATCTGGATTTTTGTATTCGGCCGCACCGTGGATTGCGTACGCGACAACAACCGCGTTGATTTTTATCGGCATTATCGGCATCATGCGTGTGCATTTTGAGCGCGAACCAACGCCGCGTGACCCAGATGAGAAAGTGACGATGCGGTCGGCGATGGAAGGACTGTTCTTCATTAGGCGCACTCCAATATTGCTGGCAGCCATCTCGCTCGATTTGTTTGCAGTGCTGTTTGGTGGAGCAATTGCTCTTCTGCCTGCGATCGCCGAAGAGCAATTGCATGTGGGCGACGTTGCCTATGGGTGGCTGAGAGCATCTGCTGGTATTGGCGCTGCAGCAATGGCATTATTTTTGTCAATCAAACCGCTACGCCGCAATGTGGGCAAAGCGTTGCTGATAGCCGTCGGTATTTTTGGTGTTGGCACGATTGTCTTGGGTGCCACACACACATATTGGATTGCATTTGCTGCAGTGTTAATACTCAGCGCTGCCGACATGGTGAGCGTCTTTATTCGCGGTTCAATCGTTCCATTAGTGACCCCAGACTTGAAGCGGGGCAGAGTATCTGCAGTGGAAAATGTATTTATTGGAGCAACAAACGAGCTTGGGGCATTTGAGTCTGGCATCGCATCGCAAGCATTTGGAACACCGGCAGCAGTGATCGGCGGCGGTGTGGCTACTCTTGGTGTTGTGGCCGTGTGGTGGTTTGGCTTTAAGCCATTGCGAGATATCGACATGTTTAGTGATTTGGATGCGCCAGAAAACCCTGTATGAAAATCATTACCGCCTGTCCGCTTGATTGCCCAGACTCGTGTGCACTTGAAGTAACTGTCGAGCTCGGCAAAATTGTTGACATCGATGCCGCACCCGTCGGTGAGCAAGCAAACCCATTGACCGATGGCTGGATCTGCAAGAAAGTAAAGCACCACGCCGAGCGTGTGTATTCGAAAGAGCGCATCATGACGCCGTTGATTCGCACTGGCGCAAAAGGGTCTGGGCAATTTCGCAGCGCATCATGGGAAGAAGCAATAACGCTTGTCGCGAGCAAGATCTCGGGAGCAATCAGCGAATTTGGCCCCGACAGTGTGTTGCCGTATTTGTACAACTCGTCATCTACACGTATTGATAAGAAGCGATTGATGCCATATTTGTTTGAGCGGCTTGGTTGCCCCGAGATTGAACACACAATTTGTGCAGGCACCAATTCTGCAGCGTGGGAGCGAGTGTTTGGCACCATGTTGTCGAGCGACCCAATGGATTTGGTGCACTCAAAACTCATTGTGGTGTGGGGTGCAAACCCAGGTGCAAGCAATACCCACATGTTGCCGATCATCACTCAAGCAAAAAAGGACGGTGCAGTAGTCGTGGTGGTTGATCCGCGACGCACAACGGCAGCAGCTCGAGCCAACTTGCATATTGCTTTGCGTCCCGGAACCGATGTGGTGTTTGGATATGCAGTTGCCAGGTGGATCAATGAGCACAATCGAGTTGACAAAGACTTCGTAAAAAAGCACGTTTTTGGAGCAGGGCAGTTTTTGCTGGCTGCCAATGAATATTCTCTTGAACGGGCGAGCGAAATCTGTGGCGTACCAATCGAAGACATCGTGCAATTTGCCGAATTGGTAACAACAATCAAGCCTGCAATGTTGCGTGCTGGTTGGGGAATGGAACGTAATCGCAACGGTGGCAGCGCCTACTTGGCGGCATATGGAATGTGGGCGCTGACCGGAAACTTTGGAGTGCTTGGAAGTGGAATCATTGGCTCGACCTCGGGCGGGTTTCCGAACAGCGTGTTGGCACAATGGCCACAAGGAGTCAGTCGGCCACCGCAAAAGAAGATGAACATGAATCGAGTTGGTCGCGTATTGCGCGGCGAGCCCGGAGCGTGGCATGTGCCAGCCAAAGTGCTGGTGATTCAAGGGGCAAACCCTGCAGTGACTGCGGTAGATCAAAAGGGCATGCTTGATGGGCTAGCAAACGAAAGCGTATTTGTGGTGCTGCACGAGCAAGTCATGACCGACACGGCATTGTTGGCCGATGTGGTGCTCCCCGCAACAACACACTTTGAGATTCATGATGTGGTGGGCTCTTATGGCGTGTATGCAGTGCAAGAAAATCGTCCGGTAATTGACAGAATTGGCGAGTCGCGCAGCAATGGTGAGTTGGCAGAGGCACTTGCCGTCGCTCTTGGTTATTCTCACCAAGAGTTTGATGCGTCCGAGCAAGCAATTGAAGCGCTTGTCGCAGATTCGATGTGTGGAACAACACCTGTAAGACCAGCTGGCGGAACAATTCAGTTTCGTGATGTGTTTCCATCCTTCGACGGTGAGCGAATGCGAGTGTGGGAAGAGGACAGCGAAATGCCTGGACCCCAGTATGAACAGTTGGTCGATGATGCACATCCGCTCACACTCTTGACGCCCTCAACCCCGTTCACAATCAACTCGATGTTTGGAGACACGTTGCCGCCACCAATCGTGCTGAAATTGCATCCCACAGATGCACGAATGCATGGTGTTGCAACTGGAGAAACAGTGACCATATTTAATGACCGCGCCGAATTGTCGGTAGAAGTAGAAATTGACCCCGCAATGCGTGAAGGGGTGTGTGCGATGCCAAAAGGGTTGTGGCGCCGCAGTATTAAAGGTGGGTTGACCGCAAATGCATTTGCTCCCGATTCATTTTCTGACTTGGCGGATGGCGCATGCTTCAATGACGCACGGGTGCAGCTAAAGAAACTTGCCAGCAAGTAATCTCGATTGCTATGGATTCAAAGAAGCTGGGCATTGTTCACGAATTTAAAATGTTTATCAACCGCGGAAGCGTGGTGGATGTAGCAGTTGCATTTGTGATGGGTGCAGCATTCAAAACGATTGTCGATGCCGTTGCCGGTGAC
Organism: Ilumatobacteraceae bacterium; assembly: GCA_964202465.1. Classification (GTDB taxonomy): domain Bacteria; phylum Actinomycetota; class Acidimicrobiia; order Acidimicrobiales; family Ilumatobacteraceae; genus UBA3006. The sequence goes on along the minus strand of CAXNIQ010000008.1, from coordinate 11,573 downwards.
GGCAAAGATAATCAAGGTGTGTTGGGCGGGCTTGTTGGCGCCGTATTTGGTGGCACACAACCAAATTTTAATGATAAAGGTTTCAGCATCAATGGAAGTTTTATTCCCGTCGGATCCCTTTTTACTGCATCACTCAACTTTGTGATGGTAGGAGTCGTAATGTTTTTTGTGATTAAGGCTTACGGCCGTTACCGAACAGACGGAAATGCACTGACAAGCGAAACAACCAATGAGTTGTTGGCCTCGATACGAGACGAGTTGCGAAATAATCGCGTAGAATAAAACAAATGTTTCGCCCAACCCCCACGTGGCGACGAGTGCTCAAGATCGCCGCACTCGTCTGTGCCTCAAGCCTGACTCTGACGAGTTGCGGTGTTGTCAATTTGCTGACTAATAACGACAATGTTGTTGATGGAGTTGGACGCATTCCTGGCGGAAACTTTGCAAGTCTCGTGACGTTGCCCGAGGGAATCACTATCAACTTTCCAGAACTGCTCGGACCAATGATGGGCCCGCAGGTTGGCGGACCACGCGTGCTGATGATTGGCGACTCGATCATGGCCAGTACCTCTAGCCGTTATGGAAACGAGATGTGCGACACGCTGACGCAACTGGGTTGGAAAGTTGAAGTTGAGGCGCAGTCGGGGAGTTTCGTCGATTTTGGTCTCAAAGTATTGGGGCAACGTCTAGAGGACGGGTGGGACACTGCGGTTGTATTTTTGGGCACCAACTACGACGGCAATCAGGCAAATTACGAAAATAAGATGCGCCAAATTTTTGAGGGATTGTCACCGACACCATTTGTGGTGTTGACGACCGCATTGTTTAATCCTCGTCAACAGGAAGTCAATGACGTAATTATGAAATTGGCCGGCGAATTTCCAAACGTGACTGTTTTGGATTGGGGAACAATCGCCGCAAACAACGGGTTGATAGGCAAAGACGGAGTTCACCTGACAGCAGATGGTAGGTCGGTGTTTGCCGCGGCAATTGCGCGAGCACTTGAGTTTGCTCCAACGCGAGAAGGCGAGTGTTTGCCGATCTATTTCAAGTCGGATGCACCGGTACCGGGGGTAATGCCCGATGAAACTGTGCCTGTTGAAAGCGAAACGACTGTGCCGGTAGATGTGATACCTGATACCTCTACGACCTTGCCGTAGAGCGCAACTGCCTGTAGTTTTGTTGCATGACAAAACAGATGAACATCGGAATTTTTGGATCGAGCAACGACAGCACTATTGATGGCGTCGTTGCCGAAGCAGCTCAGGCAGAGCGCGACGGGTTCGCCTCATATTGGCAGTCGCAGATTTTTGGTCTTGATGCGTTGAGCACGTTGAGCGTTGTTGGTCGTGAAGTACCGCGTATCGAACTCGGGACCAGCGTGATCCCTGTATATCCGCGTCACCCAATGATGCTTGCTCAGCAAGCACTGACGGCAAACCAAGCAGCGGGCGGTCGTCTCACCCTTGGTATTGGGCTCGGTCACAAAGTTGTTGTTGAAGGTATGACTGGCATGTCGTTTGACAAACCAGTGCGTCACATGAAGGAATACCTCTCGATCTTGATGCCGCTGATTCACAATCAAAAGGTGTCGTTTGCTGGCGAGGTGTTGACCACACATGCCGAATTGACCGTGGGTAAGCCTCAAAGTTGTGGCGTCGTTGTTGCGGCTCTCGGTGCACAGATGCTCAAGCTTGCTGCTGCATTTACAGAAGGAACACTGACGTGGTGTACTGGCCCAGAGACATTGCGCACGCTTACTGTGCCAACAATCGTGCAAGCAGCCGAACAACTCGGCCGCCCCGCTCCACGCGTGATTGCTGCGCTACCAATGTGTGTAACGAAGAATGTGGCTGAAGCAAGAGCGCGAGCCGCAAAAACTTTTGTGGTGTATGGGCAATTGCCGAGCTACCGCGCAATGCTCGACCACGAAGGCGTGGCGGGCCCAGAAGATGTGGCCATCATTGGTTCGGCGAGCGAAGTGTTTGACAGAGTGGCAGCGCTACAAGAAATTGGCGTGACCGACTTTGGTGGAGTGGAGTTTGGTGCAACACCCGACGAGGCTCACGACACTCGCGAAGTCTTGAAGAGTTTGCTCAAGCGCTAATTAACGAACGTTGATCTGCACGCCACTTGTGGCATTGACAGCATCAAAAAAATCATTGCCTTTATCGTCGACCACAATAAATGCAGGAAAGTCTTGGACTTCGATTTTCCAGACGGCTTCCATGCCGAGTTCGGCATATTCGAGCACTTCGACTTTGGTGATGCAGTCTTGGGCGAGCCGCGCTGCGGGGCCTCCGATAGAACCGAGATAAAAACCACCGTAGGTATTGCACGCATCAGTGACTTGTCGCGAACGGTTGCCTTTGGCAAGCATCACAAAACTTCCACCTGCGGCCTGAAACTCTGCAACATAACTATCCATGCGACCGGCAGTTGTGGGGCCAAACGAACCAGATGCATAACCGACTGGTGTTTTTGCTGGGCCTGCGTAATACACGCAATGATCTTTGAGGTACTGGGGTAGTCCTTGGCCAGCGTCTAAGCGTTCTTTGATTTTTGCGTGCGCAATGTCGCGAGCTACCACCATCGGGCCACTGAGCATCACGCGAGTTTTGACTGGGTATTGCGAAAGTGTGTCGCGAATCTTGTCCATTGGTTGATTGAGATCAATCGCAACGACTTCAGACGCCAATTGGTCTTCGGTTACTTCTGGCAGAAAACGTGATGGGTCTGTCTCGAGCACTTCTAGGAAGATGCCGTCTGCGGTGATCTTGCCGAGCGCTTGACGATCGGCACTACACGAAACTGCCATGGCTATAGGGCAACTTGCGCCGTGACGCGGGAGGCGAATGACTCGCACATCGTGACAGAAGTACTTTCCACCAAATTGTGCGCCGATGCCTGTTTGTTGCGCAAGCTTGAGCACTTTGGCTTCCAATTCGATATCGCGAAATGCGTGACCAGCTTTGCTGCCTGATGTTGGTAACGAATCGAGATAGTGAGTACTGGCAAGCTTCGCCGTCTCCACCGCAAACTCTGCTGACGTTCCGCCAATCACAATTGCCAAGTGATACGGCGGGCAGGCTGCAGTGCCAAGGGAAATCATTTTGTCAAACAACCATGGCAGTAATGTTTTTTCGTTGAGCAATGCCTTTGACTCTTGAAACAAATAACTCTTGTTGGCTGAACCGCCGCCCTTGGCGATAAACAAAAACTTGTATTCGTCGCCTGCGACCGCAGCGATTTTTATTTCGGCTGGAAGATTGGTGTTGGTATTGACTTCTTCAAACGTCGACAGCGGTGCAAGCTGGCTGTAGCGAAGGTTGCTTGTGAGAAAGGTGTTGTAGATACCGCGACTGATCGCTTCTTCGTCGTTGCCAGCAGTAAACACATGCTGACCTTTTTTGGCTTTGACAATTGCGGTTCCGGTATCTTGACACATTGGTAACACACCGCCCGCAGCGATGCCGGCGTTCTTGAGCAAGTCAAGAGCTACGAAGCGATCGTTGTCGCTGGCCTCTTTGTCTTGAAGAATATTTGCGAGTTGTTGTAAATGCGAAGTGCGCAATAAATGTGCAATGTCATGCATTGCATGCTCGGTAAGAAGTGTGATTGCTTGTTGGGAAACTTTGAGAAATGTGCCTTCACTTGTCGAGAATGTGGAGATGCCTTCCTTCGAAATGAGTCGATACTCGGTGGTGTCTGGGCCGAGAGGCAGTAACTCTGTATGAACGAACGGCTCTGGCGTGTTCATGCCAGTGCTGGTGTGCCCTTGAATGAGCCTGGATCGCTGGCCACAGGAAACAGAGGTTGCTGCCATTGCACGACTTGTGCAATGTGATTGGCAACGAGACGCCACGACGCTGGGCTCCAGCCTTCGGCAGATGCAGGCACCGTGCCATCGCTTTGAATGAACACGAATGCAGGCAACTCATGCAGGTCGAGTTGTTTGATCATGATGCGTTCTGGATCACAAAACGTAAGGAACTGATCGGCGAGTGGTCCGAGAAATTGTTTTGCTTCGGCAGGCGACCCAGCAACGATGAAGTTGACTCGCACTGCAGCGTCAGCGAATTGATGCAACACGCGTGCTGCGGTATCGAGTATCCACACACTTTCGTTTGTGAATGGGTCGATGACTACGGATGCAAGATGGAAAGTGGTGAGCCAATCGCGTAACGGGCGGGCATCGCCAGTGAGCGGATGGAGCATGGTGTCGAGGGATGGTGAGTTTGTCACGCATTTGACGGTAGCAAGTCGGCACTATCGTTTGGGAAATGCACCCGATAGAGCATCTGCGGTATGTGGCACGTGCCACGGGAGCAGACCCAGTTTCACTCGTTGTTGAGACGGCTCAGGCCCTGCGCGGCCTGAAATCTGAGCCTGCTGGGCTCGTGCTTGCGGCTCGGCGAATCGTTGAGCGGCACCCCACGTGTGCCCCTTTGTGGTGGCTTTGTGCAAGTGTGCTCGCTGCAGGTGAGCCATTTGACAAGGCTCTCGAACTGAGCGCGCAGATAGATGCCGACGAGACTACAAATTTTCTGATTGAAGCGTTGCCTCAAGACGCGACCGTGTGCATCGTTGGCTGGAGCCCAACAGCTCTTGAAGCCATTGCGAGGCGCGGCGATTGTCGGGCAATCATTGCTGATTCATTTGGAACGGGTGACGCTGCAGTCAATGCGCTTGAGCGTCTTGATGTTGATGTGCGGGGGGTGACGTTAGAACACGCTGGTATTGCTGTGCAGATGAGCGACGTCGTGATCATTGACGCACTTGGATGTGGGGGCACTGAAGTGCTGGCGGTTGGTGGCGCACACGCAGTTGCTGCGCTTGCGTATTGCGAAAATACACCGGCGTGGTTAGTTACTCGCTTAGGAACACGATTGCCAATCGAATTGTGGGAAGCAATGAAGCTTGCCAATCGGGATGCCGATGCACCGTGGCGCAGCGACGTCGATGTGATTCCTCGCCAACTGTTGGGACGGTTGATTGGACCTACGGGTATTTCAGAGATAGATGTAAATACCGCGCGGCATTTTATTGGGGAATGCCCAGCGTCCACCGAGATGCTCGTGCGAAGCGCGATGTAGCCTTATCACTATGTCTTTACGCTCACGCAACCTTCCACGCCGTTCCTGTCTCGCAATTCCTGGTTCTTCAGAAAAGATGATGGGCAAAGGCCCTGGCACTAATGCCGACATGGTGTTTTTGGATCTAGAAGATGCAGTTGCACCGAAAGAAAAAGAAGCATCCCGAGCTCGCATCGTGAGTGCGATTCGTGGCCACGACTGGGGCAACAAGGTGTTGTGCGTGCGCATCAATGACTGGAGCACCAAATGGACCGCATACGACATCTTGGAAGTTGTTGGCAACGCAGGCGAGCGTCTGGACGAAATCATGTTGCCGAAAGTAGAAAATGCAGCGCAAGTAGTGGCTGCGGATTTGTTGCTGCGACAGGTGGAGATTGCAAGTGGCCTGCCAATTGGTCACATCGGTATCGAAGCGCAAATTGAAACTGCGCGTGGGCTCATCAATGTGGAAGAGATTTGTGAAGCAAGCCCGCGCCTTGAGACCATCATTTTTGGACCAGCAGATTTTTCGGCAAGCATGGAGATGCCAGTTCTCACCGGTGGTGTGCAAATTGCCGACTACCCAGGTGATCACTTTCATTACGTATTCAGCAAGATTTTGATGGCTGGTCGCGCAAACGGTTTGCAGGTGATTGACGGACCATTTCTGCATGTGCGCGACAACGACGCTTTGCGGGAATATTCAAAACGCACGCGCACACTTGGCTACGACGGCAAGTGGGCGTTGCACCCAGATCAAGTAGATGTTCTCAATGATGTGTTTTCGCCAACTCAAGAGCAATTTGACAAGGCATGGCAGATTTTGGATGCGTATAACTCGGCGACCGAAAACGATGGCAAGGGTGCCGTGATGTTCGGTCTCGAGATGATCGACGAAGCAAGTCGCAAGATGGCCCTCAAGTTCATCACTCGCGGCGAGCTCGCGGGTCGCACTCGTACACCACAAGCGTGACAAAACGTTTTGACGCAATCCTGTTTGATGCAGGCGGCATTTTTTTACTTCCAGACCCGGTCACACTCGGTGCAATAATTCGACCGCTCGGTGGCGACGGCAGTATCGAGAGCTGCATTCGCGCACATTACGCAGGCATGGCAGCATTAGACGCGATTGCACAGCGAGAGCAGAGATCGTTAGACGGCTTTAGTTGGGACGGATATCGGCGCGGGTATGCATTAAGCGTTGGCATCGCAGAGAAAGATATTGAAACTGCGATCGTAAAGATGCGCAACGTCTTCTCACCATTTTTGTGGCGATTCCCATTACTCGAGTCGGCTGCGGCATTGTGGATGATGCATCTTGCGGGATTACCGATCGGAATTGTGTCTAATGCGAGCGGACAAGTTGAGGCGACGCTTGCCAACCAATGCATTTGTCAGGTGGGGATTGGTGCAGGCGTGCCTGTCGAGATCGTGACCGACTCACACGTGATTGGAGTAGCCAAACCACACCCAGGAATTTTTGTCGATGCGCTTGCATTAATGAACGGCAAGGGAATTACGAATGATCGGATTGCGTACGTAGGTGACTCGTATGTAAATGACATTGGTGGTGCGCAAAATGCTGGGCTCGTACCAATTTTGCTCGACCCATACGATCACCGTGCGCATGAAACGTGTGAGCGAATTCATTCGCTACACGATTTACTTGCATTTATCTAGTTGTATATAGTTTTATTTGTAGCTATTTCGAGCCGGACTCTTCAACAAGTCGACGGGCGATTACTTTGAGGCACAACGTCTCGTCTGCGCCTTCAAAAATAGAGAGCACGCGAGCGTCAACAAACAATCTGCTCACCGAATATTCTTCGGCATAGCCAAAACCACCGTGAATTTGCATTGCTTCACGAGTGACCCACTCGGCTGCCTTGCATACGTATGCCTTGACCATGCTGGCTTCCATCGTGCCTTCGCCTTTACCCATCAACTTGGCAACGACGTAACTGAATTGTCGTGAAGCCTGAATGATGGCTGCCATGCGCCCAAGTTTGATTTGGGTGAGTTGGTATTCGGCAATGTTGCTGCCAAAAACTTTGCGATTGTTGGCGTAGGCGAGCGCTGCTTCGTACGCGGCCTGCATCACGCCAACCGCGCGCGCTGCTGTTTGTAGCCGACCATTTTCGAAACCACTCATTTGGTAATAGAAACCTTTGCCGAGACCCGCGTCTTCGCCGATCAAATGGTCGGCAGGTACCCACCAATTTTCGAGAGCGATCTCGTATGAATGCATGCCGCGATAACCAATGGTGTCGATGGGGCGACCTTCCATTTTTCCGCCGCCTGGCTGATCAAACATAAAACCGTGGGCATCGCCAATAGGTTTTGGCACGATCAACACGCTAAGTCCGCGGTGTGTTTTGGTGCGATCAGGGTCGGTGCGGGCGAGGAGCATCAGTACATTGGCGCGAGCAGCAAACGTGCACCATGTTTTGACACCGTTGATCACGTAGCCGTCTTCACCCTGTTCGTTTGCTGCTTTGACTGCAGTGACTTTGATATTTGCGACGTCGCTGCCGTAGTCGGGTTCGGTCACTGCAACTGCCGCCATTACTTCGGCGGTTGCGAGTTTTGGAAGCCAATATTGTTTTTGCGCTTCAGTGCCGCCGTTGACAAGTGCGCGAGTGAGGATCTCAGGGCGAGTTATCAATGAGCCGCCAATGCCAAGCGACGCGCGCGAGAGCTCTTCCGTGGCGATGCAGCTGGCCATATATTCACCATCTCCGCCTTCCGAGAAGCCGCCGTATTCTGCTGGCACCGAAAGACCAAATGCTCCGAGATCGGCGAGTCCTGAGATCACTTCTTCTGGAACGTCCTCATTGAAGCGATGCACATGCTCGGCGCGCGGTGCAATGACTTTGTTGGCAAAACTTCGAAATGTGTCTTGCACCATTTCAAAATCATCATCGAGATGTCGTGGTCCAGATTTTTCGGCGAGTGATGCAACAAAAACCGGGTCGCGAAACGTTGCCATGAAATCGTATGCACCTTCAAGTGGGTGTGGCTCAAGACCCCACAAATGTTCTCTGCCCAAGAGCCTTGACGAAACTTCAAAAATCATGTCTGCAGTAAATGCACAGGTGAGGAGCGCTTCTGTTTCACCTTTTGATCCGTAATCAAGCATGGAACGCGCAGTCTCGACAGCGGCTGCTGAGTGAGCGAGATCGTATGCAAGTTGTTGATGCTTGTCGGGACCACCAGAAGATGCAAGATGTGCGACACCTGTATTCACAACTGTCTTAGCTTTTTCGATGGCTTGTGCCGCTTGGGCGAGGTCGCTGGACAATGACATGCGCTAAACGCTAGTTACATTTTACCTCTGAGACGCAACTGGGGTTGGCTCAGCACCTACGATTTATCTATGGAACTCCCGGGTGGACTCAAGTCGAGCCTCGTGGCCCTGAAGTGGGTGATTTTTGCGATCATCATTTACTTCTTTGTCTTGCCGCTCACACCTGGCTTTGGAAAAGCGCTTTCAGAACTTGCCAAGGTTCGACTGAGTTTGTTGGTGTTGGGGCTTGGTCTTGAGCTTGGGGCACTTTTTGCATACTCGTTACTGACGCACGCCGCGCTCGGTGATTCTCGTCACTCAATTTCAATTTGGCGACTCTTTCGAATTCAGTTGAGCACCAAGTCGGTGAGCCAAGTGTTGCCCGCTGGCAGTGCAGCGAGCAGCGCACTTGGATTTAAGTTGCTCACCAGCTCGGGCGTGCCTGGACCAGATGCGGGCTTTGCACTTGCAACTGCAGGACTGGGTTCTGCTGTAGTGCTCAATCTGATTTTGTGGGTTGGACTCATCGCATCGATTCCTGGACGCGGTGTGAATGCTGCATACGGGTCTGCAGCGCTTGTGGGAGTCATCTTGATGTTGGTGGCAACAGGACTTGTCGTTGGGTTGATCGATGGGCAAGGAAGAGCAGAACGAAGCATCAAATGGATTGCCGCAAAGTTGCGAATGGATCCAGACAATGCAGCCGATGTGCTGCGTCAACTTGGTTTTCGCTTGCAAGGCCTTGCTCGTGAACGCGGGCTCAAAGAACGAGTGTTTGTGTGGGCGTTACTAAATTGGTTGCTTGACATGGCGGCACTGTGGGTGTTTCTGCTTGCATTTGGTGCACAAATTGATTTGCGTGGGCTGATCGTTGCATTTGGTCTTGCCAACATCATGGCCGTAGTGCCAATCACGCCTGGCGGTCTCGGCATTGTTGAGGGTATTTATATTCCAACGCTTATTGGTTTTGGTTTGACGCGAAGCGTTGCGACGGTTGGTGTATTCAGTTATCGAATTGCGCAATATTGGATGCCACTTATTGTCGGTGCAATTGTGTACTTGAGCTTGCGTGTTGGACCATGGGCAATTGATCGTCGTGTAAAACTAAAATCGTTTCGCAAAGTGGCAGTGGATGCAAACGAACATCCAAGCAACAAGTACAACTGGGCGCAGCACTATGCGCCACGAGATCGAACTGGGCAATTTCCGCTGCCAGACTTTAAGGGCTCATATTCCGATGATGCTGACGACACGCCGATATGAGATGCGCCAGTTCTCGTGTCACGGTTGAAAATCGGTAGCGTTTACTCACATGACCACGCACGAGCGCCCATTTGGCAGATGTTTAGAAGATTTCATTGTCGGCGATGTCTATCGACATTGGCCGGGCAAGACGATCACCGAAGCAGACAATCATTTGTTTTGCATGATCACGATGAATCATCATCCACTGCACACCAATGATTGGTTTGCCGAGCAAAGTGTGCAAGGTCGCAATGTGGTCGTGGGCAACTTGGTGTATTCGTTGGTGCTTGGCATGAGCGTGCCCGATGTAAGTGGTGCTGCTATTGCCAACCTTGAAGTAGAAACTTTGCAACACAAATTTCCGACGTTTCATGGCGACACCATTCACGCAGAGACCCGAGTGCTTGATGTTCAGGAGTCGAAGTCAAAAAGTGATCGCGGTGTCGTCACTGTTGAAACTAAAGGCTTTAATCAAGATGGCAAAGAGGTGTGTTACTTCCGTCGACGCGTGATGGTGTGGAAACGGTCTGGGCTTCCAACTCGCAACCGCCCTTACGACGGTCAAGACGTGTGGGGTCAATAGACGCAAACGTTGCGATCGCCGAAATCGCCGAAATCGTGGACCCGCTTTTAGGGTGGGGGCTTCCGCAACTGCGCGACTTTCCGTGGAGGCAAACTAATAACCGTTGGCACGTGCTGGTGAGTGAAGTGATGTCGCAACAAACTCAGGTGCATCGTGTGGTGCCAAAGTTCAATGTATTTCTGGAGCAGTTTCCAACGCCGGCTGCGTGCGCAGGTGCGGCGCTCGGTGCGTTGTTAGAAATTTGGCAAGGCCTTGGCTACCCACGCAGGTGTCGCAACTTGCATGAAGCAGCAAAAGTAATGGTGTTGCGCCATAACGGCGAAGTTCCTGCAACGCTTGAAGAACTCGTGGCTCTGCCCGGTGTTGGTGACTACACGGCACGAGCAGTGATGGCATTTGCCGATCATGCCGATGTGGGCGTGGTGGATACGAACGTGGCTCGCGTGCTCGCTCGAGTGAACAACAAAGTGCTTGGCAAAAAAGAAGTGCAGACCATTGCCGATGCCATCGTGCCCGAAGGGCTTGGATGGGAGTGGAATCAGGTGATGATGGACTTTGGTGCAACGGTGTGTAGTGCGCGTGCGCCTCAATGTGAGAGCTGCATCATCAATGCCCATTGCGGCTGGAGAAAACTTGGTGGCGATGACCCGGCCCCAGCGACTGCTGGCACGAGTAAACCCCAATCTCGTTTTGAAGGGTCTGATCGTCAGGCGCGTGGAAAATTGATGAAGTCATTAGTCTCTGGCGCAGTTCGTTTCACCGACGCTGCAAAAGTGATGGGGTTCGTTGAGCAACCTGAGCGCTGCAGTGCAATCGTGCAAGGTCTTTTAGAAGATGGACTGATTGCGCAAGTTAATGGGTGGTATCAACAGCCGTGATCATGCCAAGTATTTCGTCAAACGCCTGATCGGCGTAGGCGGCCATTTCGGCATCGGTGCGATCTTGAATCGGGTGGGGGACAAACATGCGCTGCACGTCTGGCATGCCAAGCGCAACAGACTGGGCGGTGGCTGCTTGACGAAACTCGGACGATGCGATGAACATGGATGGAATTCCGCGGGTTTCAAGATCAACGATGTCGTGCACACTGCACGACGTACAGCTGCCTCAATCGGCAAGTGCTTCGATAACTACGTTGCAAGAAATGGCAATCTCGTGGCGCAAGTCGACAGGCGCGGGTTTAGTAAAGGTTGGTTTGCGAAATCGCTTGACAGTTGCGCCAACGCCGACGAGTCTGCGCTCTAACTGATCGAGAAATACATCACCACGGGCTTTTGAGATATCGAGCAGGCCGACAGTAAGACCCTCGAGCGAACTTGGTCGCGCAAGTATTTGGCGCTGTGATGGATTGCGCTGACTTGTTGGGTCGAGCACAAATCGTGCT
>CAXNIQ010000007.1:0-17425 GCA_964202465.1 Ilumatobacteraceae bacterium | reverse complement strand
ATCTCTGCAGATGGATCGGTGCCAGGACCAACTTTGATGTTTGGAACACGAGTCTTGAGTTTTTCGATCAATGCGTCAGCGATTGAATCAACTGCGAGCACAACCGAGATGGCCATGCAACGCTCGCCTGCTGAACCGTACGCTGCGCTCACTGCAGCATCGGCTGCCATGTCGAGGTCGGCATCTGGCAACACGAGCATGTGGTTCTTTGCACCACCAAGTGCTTGCACGCGCTTGCCGTTCTTTGTGCCGGTCTCATACACATATTTTGCAATAGGTGTCGAACCAACAAACGACACTGACTGAATGTCTGGGTGCACGAGCAAGCGATCTACTGCTTCTTTGTCACCATGCAAGACGTTGAAAACGCCGTCTGGCAAGCCAGCCTGACGCAGCAAGTCGGCAATAAACATCGAAGCCGATGGATCTTTTTCGCTTGGCTTCAAGATGAATGTGTTGCCGCACATGATTGCGTTTGCAAACATCCACATTGGCACCATTGCAGGAAAGTTGAACGGCGTAATGCCAGCAACAACGCCAAGCGGCTGACGAATTGAATAGACATCGACTCCACCAGAAGCCTGCTCTGAGTAGCCGCCCTTCATCAATGCAGGAATACCGCACGCGAACTCGATGTTTTCGATACCGCGCGCAATTTCGCCGAGTGCATCGCTTGGCACTTTGCCGTGCTCGAGTGTCAAATATGTAGCGAGCTCTTTGCGGTTTGCATCGAGCAACTCGCGTGTGCGAAACATGATCTCTGCACGACGCGACATGCCGGTTGCACGCCACTCAGGAAATGCTGCTTTTGATTTTGCAATAACTGCGTCAACTTCAGCGACGCTCGCAAGATCCACCTCTGCTTGCTGCTCACCCGTTGCAGGGTTGAACACTTTGCCAGTACGACCTGACGTGCCAACTACAACTTTGTTGTTGACCCAATGACTAATGCGTTGCATAACTTCTCCTGATGTGATGTTGAGGGGTTGAATTTAGTTGAGATATTGGCAAAGGCCGCGTTTAATGTATTTTCCGTGGCCCTTTGTGCCTGAGAACTTGTCTTTTTCGACAACGACTTTGCCGCGTGACAACACGGTGTCAACTTTGCCGTCCACTTTGAAACCTTCCCACGATGAGTGGTCCATGTTCATGTGGTGCTTGTCGTTGACACCGATCTTTGTCTTGCCGTTTGGATCCCAGACCAAAATGTCGGCATCAGATCCAGGAGCAATGATGCCCTTTTGTGGATACATGCCAAACATGCGGGCTGGTGAAGTACTGCACGTCTCAACCCAACGCTCGAGTGTGATCTCGCCCTGCACAACACCCTGATAAATGAGTTCCATGCGGTGCTCTACCGAGCCCATACCGTTTGGAATCTTTGAGAAGTTGCCAATGCCCAATTCTTTTTGGTCCTTCATACAGAACGGACAGTGATCGGTTGACACAACTGCCAACTCGTTCATGCGCAATCCCTTCCACAAGTCGGCGTGGTGATTGTGCTTGTCGTGCTTGCTGCGGATCGGTGGGCTGCATACATACTTTGCACCTTCGAATCCCGGCTGAGCCAAGTGATCTTCGAGTGTCATATAGAGGTATTGCGGGCAGGTTTCGCCAAACACGTTGAGACCTTCATGACGAGCTTCCGTCAATGCGTTGAGCGCTTCTGATGCCGACATGTGCACGATGTATAGCGGCACGTTGCCTGCAACTTTTGACAACACGATTGCGCGGTTGGTTGCTTCGCCTTCGAGCAAGCTTGGGCGGCTGTAGCTGTGATACTTCGGATCGGTCTCGCCACGCGCAATGTGCTGTTGCACCAACACGTCGATCGCGATGCCATTTTCGGCATGCATCATGATGGTTGAACCGTTGTTGCTGGCCTGCTGCATAGCGCGCAAGATTTGGCCGTCATCCGAATAAAACACGCCTGGGTAAGCCATAAACAGCTTGAACGACGTGATGCCCTCGTTCTTGACGAGGTAATCCATATCGGCAAGCGCCTGCTCGTCGATGCCACCGATGATCTGGTGAAACGCATAGTCGATCGAACAATTGCCTGCAGCCTTTTTGTGCCACGTGGCGAGCGACTCTTGCACATTTTCTCCGTAACGCTGCACGGCAAAGTCAACAATGGTTGTAACGCCACCCCATGCTGCTGCAGTTGTGCCTGTTTCGAAAGTGTCGCTTGCATTTGTGCCACCAAATGGCAACTCCATGTGCGTGTGCACGTCGATACCGCCGGGCACAACAAACTTGCCTGTTGCGTCAATCACTTTGTCTGCCGTGATGTTGAGCGAGTCAGACTTGCCGCGCTCGAGCAATGCCAAAATTGTTTCGCCTTCAATCAGCACATCAACTTCATGCCGACCGGTTGGGCTAACGACTGTTCCGTTTTTGATCAGTGTGCGTGCCATATTTCCTCGTATTCGATTGAAAGATGATGTAACAGTTATTTAACGTTCTGAAATTTCGTGGTACGCGTCTGGTCGACGATCGCGGTAAAACGGCCAACGATCGCGCACCATGCGGATCTTGTCCATATCGAGATCGCGCACGATGAGCTCGTGCTTGAATGCGTCGCCGACTTCACCAACAAACTTTCCTTCTGGGTCTACGAAATAGCTCTGACCATAGAAGTCGTCGGTGCCGTACTCCGACTCGATACCAACGCGATTGATCGCGCCGATGTAATACATGTTTGCAACAGCCGAAGCTGGTTGCTCGAGGCGCCAGATGTACTCCGACAATCCGCGGCTTGTTGCCGAAGGGTTGAACACAATTTCTGCACCATTGAGTCCGAGTGCTCGCCAACCTTCTGGGAAGTGGCGGTCGTAGCAGATGTACACGCCAACTTTGCCAACTGCAGTTTCAAAAATTGGATATCCACCAGTGCCAGGTGTGAAGTAATACTTCTCCCAAAAACCAGGAACTTGCGGAATGTGTTGCTTGCGATATTTGCCGAGGTAACGACCATCGGCATCGATCACTGCGGCAGTGTTGTAGTACAAGCCGGGTTGAACGATTTCGTACATTGGCAAGACCAACACCATGCCGAGTTCTTTTGCAAGTGCTTGGAAGCGCTTTGTTGTCGGACCTTCGGGGATTGACTCGGTGTATGAAAAATATTGTGGGTCTTGCACTTGACAGAAGTACGGACCATAAAACAATTCTTGGAAGCACATCACTTGCGCGCCTTGCTTGGCTGCTTCACGAGCGGCTGCCTCGTGCTTGTCGATCATCGACTCTTTGTCGCCTGTCCAGTCGGTCTGCAACAACGCTGCTTTTACGATTCTTGCCATGGCGGCTTCTCCCCTTTGAGTTACAACCCTTATCAATGACTACCTCAGGGTTTCAGGCTAGTTGCCTATACGCCAAACGGTAAAGTCGCAATGAGAGCGAAGGAATTTATGAGGAAATAGTGGCTCGGCGGGCAGGCAGAAATTTGAGAGCAAATAATGCCCCGACAAGCGCGACGCCCGCACCCGTAAAGCAGGCAGTGTGGAATCCATGCATGAATGCATCACTCACTGCTTGGCGTACGGCTTGCGCAGCTTCTGGCGTTGGGGCCCGTTCGGCTACTGCAAAACCTGCACCCGCAGACTCTTTTGCTAACGCCACGGCTTCGGCTGGCAAATTGAACTTGGCAACCAACTCGCCAAGCTTTGGGCCATACAACGAGGCAAATACTGAGCCGCTAATTGCAACGCCAAGCGTTCCGCCCACTTCACGACTCACGTCGTTGATTGCAGAACCAACACCAGCTTTTTCGCGCGGCAACTCGCCCATGACCGCATCAGTTGCTGGCGAAGTAACGAGTGCAAGCCCGTTGGCAAGAAACAACATGCTGATGATGATTGGACCCCAATAGGCGGTATCTGCCTGGCAAAAACCAATAATGACCAGACCGATCGACATATTGGTGAGACCAATTGCAACAATAAGTTTCGTTCCAAATTTCAATGCAAGCCGCGCAGCAATTGGCGCTGTTACACCGGCACCGATCGCAAATGGCAACGTATGAACACCTGCCGACAGCGTGCTGTAGCCACGCACAAATTGAAAGTACTGAGTGACGAGAAACGTGAATCCGAACAACACGAAAAACGCAATGCCGATGGAACCAGTTGCTGCCGACAACCTGGCATTGCGAAACGACCGAACGTCAAGCAGTGGTTCGTTGGTTGACAGCTCTCGCTTCACGAATGCCGCAAACAGAATCACTGTGCCAACAAAAGACGCGAATGTCGAGACGCTTATCCATCCGCGATGTGGGCCTTCGATGACGGTGTACACCAGCAAGCCAACCATTGCAATCGAAAGTGCGAATCCCGGAAAATCGATTCGATGTGGATTCGGGTCCTTTGACGTTGGAATAAAGATTGCGCCAAGGATGAATGCAGTTACACCGAACGGAACATTGACGAGGAAAACCGAACCCCAATAGAAGTGCTCGAGCAAGAACCCGCCCGTAATTGGGCCGAATGCGACAGCCATTCCCGAAACCGCTGACCAAATACCAATTGCTTTTGCACGCTCAATCGGATCACGAAAGACATCGATAATGATTGCGAGTGTCGCCGGGAAAATTGCCGCTGCACCGATACCCATTGCGCCGCGCGCAATGATCAACGACGAAGTGGATGTGGCAAATGATGCCCACACCGAGCAGCCCACAAAGGCAACCATGCCAACTTGAATTGCACCTTTGCGTCCGAAGCGATCGCCAAGACCACCAAAGGCCAACAGCAAGCATGCAAAGACCAGCGCATACGAATCAACGATCCATTGCAATCCGCTTGTGGATGCACCAAGTTCTCGCGACAGCGTTGGTAGTGCCACGTTGATGATCAGGTTGTCGACTACCACCATGAATAAACTGATGCACAACACCAGCATGATCATCCACCGGCGGTCGTGGATGTTTACATCAACGCCGTGTTCAGTAACCCTTTTTGCATCGTCAGCCATAATTGCTCCAGTAAAATCTGCTTAAGAGCAGGATAATCAACAGTGTCAGTCGTTGCCACTCATTCGGAGACTTACGCTAGGACAAGAGTTTCGTCACCTCTGGTGACAAGCGTCAATGTTTCGTTTGCACAAGATCGGCAGATACCGTTCGGACATGGCGATTTCCAGACCAATCTGTCTTGCCGCCGTTTTTATTTTTGGTGCTGGTTGCTCGCAAGTCGACTCGAACGCGGCCACCATTAGTGCTTCGGTCGGCTGCGAGCTGGGTGCGCCCATGACTGGAGTACTCACCATCGCCACAACTGTCGCGCCGATCACCAGCATTGTTGCCAACATTGCGGGCGGCACTGGCACACTCGTCACCGGCATTGTTCCGGAAGGAACCAACTCGCACACGTTTGAACCAAAGCCAAGTGATGCAAAGACTTTAGAAACAGCAGACATCGTCTTTATTAATGGCCTCGTGCTTGAAGAACCAACAAAAGACTTAGCTCTCGCAAATCTCAAAGATGGTGCAATCATTTGCGAAATCGGCACTCAAGTCTTGCCAGAGTCTGACTATATATATGACTTCTCGTTTCCAAAAGAAGGCGGCAAGCCAAACCCGCACTTGTGGACGAATCCTCCATTGGCTAAGCAATACGCACAAGTCGTGCACGACGTGTTGGTGCGCCGTGATCCGACCAACGCCGCGACTTACGACTCCAACTTTGCTGCGTTTAGTGCAAAGGTCGACGCCCTAGATGCTGCGATGATGACAGCAACTGCGACCATTCCCGAGTCACAGCGCAAACTCGTGACATACCACGATGCGTATGCGTACTTCGCCATTCATTATGGCTACACAGTCGTTGGTGCATTGCAACCTTCATCGTTTAGCGAGCCGACTCCAAAAGAAATCGGCAATCTCATCAATCAAGTAAAAGCCGAAAATGTCAAGGCCATCTTTGGAAGCGAAGTTTTTACCAGCCCTGTACTCGAACAAATTGGTGCCGAAACAGGCGTGCGATACGTGGATGTGCTGCGCGATGACGACCTCATTGGTATGCCAGGCGACGCAGAGCACTCATGGCTTGGTCTCATGCGTTTTGACTTTGTCACCATTGTTGAAGCACTCGGAGGTGACGCATCTGCACTGAAAACTTTGGACGTGAGTGATGTTGCCAAGGACTCGGCTGTCTACCCTCAATAGGGTCGCCATGAACACCACTCCACTGATCAACTGCGAGCATGTCTCGTGCACCTACGGCAATGCGCCGGTGCTGCAAGACGTTTTACTGCAAATCAATCGCGGAGAATTCGTTGGCATCGTCGGCCCGTCTGGTTCGGGCAAGACCACGCTGCTCAAAGCAATCATGGGCTCCCACCCAGTTGCGCACGGCTCCATCACGCTGCAGCCGCACCTGACGATTGGCTACGTTCCACAAGTCGAAACAGTCGACTGGTACTTCCCCGTCACGGTCGAAGAAGTAATCGCAATGACTCGCACCAAATCCAGTTGGTGGCCACGCATCACTACGAGCGAACGCAATGCCGTTCGCGAAGTGCTCGGCCAACTTGGTATTGCCGATGTTGCTCACCGACACATTCGCGAGCTCTCGGGTGGCCAGCAACAGCGAGTCTTTCTGGCACGCGCAATGTTTAGCCAACCAGACATCTTGATCATGGACGAGCCGACATCTGGTGTCGACGTGCGCACACGTCACGAGATTTTGCACTTGCTTGCCGATCTACACGCAAAGGGCTTGACGATTCTGCTCACCACCCATGACCTCAACGGCTTGGCTGCCCACTTGCCACGTTTGGTGTGCTTTAACAAAAAGGTGATTGCCGACGGCAGCCCACGCCAAGTTCTTACTCCACATGTTCTCGAACAGACTTATGGCGCAACGATGGAAGTGCTCGAGCACAGTGGTATGCCACTCGTAGTTGATCACGGTCGCGTTGCAATGAGAGGTGAAGGCAAATGATTCTTGCATTCAACCTGATGGAACCTTACGGCTTTCAGTTTTTTAGAAACGGACTCGTTGTCGCCACAATCGCAGGCGCGCTGTGCGGACTTCTTGGTGTGTTTGTGGTGTTGCGTGGCATGAGTTACATCGGACACGGACTCTCACATGCCGTGTTCGGCGGCGCAGCAGCGAGCGCAGTGCTACGCATCAATTATTTTCTAGGCGCAGGGGTGTGGGGAATTATTTCGGGCTTGCTCATTGCTCGTGTTGCGCGACGACGCGTGCTCGGTGCGGATGCAGCAATTGGTGTTGTCACCACTGCATCGTTTGCGCTCGGCTTGGCATTGATGAACCGCTATGGGCAAGCCGGCAAAAGCATTGAGGCGGTGCTGTTTGGCAGTGTGCTCGGAGTCCAGATGGTTGATATTTATGCAGTTTCTGGCGTTGCCCTGCTTGGTTTGACTGTTGTGGTGCTTGGTTATCGCAAATTGTTGTTTTCTACATTTGACCGCGATGTCGCACAAGTAAGCGGAGTCAATGTTTCTGCTGTTGAAGCAGGACTACTCGCCATGTTGTCGCTGACCATCTTGGTCACAATGCGCGTCATTGGCACTTTGCTCATTTCGGCAATATTAGTTATTCCCGCTGCGTCGGCACGCATGACTACCAATAGTTTTGCTCGCATGTTGTGGATCTCGCCGATTATTGGTGCTTCGACCTGCTTCGTAGGAATGAACCTCAGCTATTTTCTTGACACTTCTGCGAGCGCAACAATCATTTTGCTCGATGCATTGGTGTTTGTCGTTGTCTACGCAGTTGCCGGCACACGCAACCGACTGAAGATGGCCTCGCTCGGCCACATCTAGCAATCAGTTTGCTTCAGGGTTAAACACGGCAAGTCCTTTTGATACTGCGGCGGCACAGAGTTTGAGATCTGCACAAACAAACACATCTGCAGATGTTGAAACAGCTGAAGCAAGATGCAACGCGTCATATGCTCGCAATCCTTCGTTGGTTGCAAAATCGCACGCCATGCTGATGAGCTCAGCGTCAATGGAGAGAGAATAGATTTCATCTTCAAGGTCTCGCAAGTTCGCTATTGATCTATTGAACTGTTCGGCCGTTATACGTTTCATCTGCCGAGCACGTGAAAGCGCAGAAACTGTTTCAAGAACAACAATCTGCGAACCACAAACCACTTTGGACTCATCCCAATACGCTCGTACATTATCTGACCCATGCTCGTTGATGAAAAGTTTTACGAATGCAGATGTGTCGAAGTATGAATTCATCGCCGGTCACCAACAACAATGTCACTCACGCTCGTACGCGCCACAAACGGCCTTTTGTAAACGAGGTTCTTGGATTTGAGTGGTGGGCGCAATCGACCGGAGGCAACGAGATCTTCAAGTTTGTTTGTCTGGTCATCAATCGCTGCCAATGTAGCGACTGGTTTGCCGTGCTCAGTCACAATGACCTGTGAACCGTGCTGCACCAAGTCGATGTAATGACTGAGTTTGCTTTTGAGTTCGCGAACACCAACTTCTACTCGTTGATTTTTGACGCTTTTTGCCATAATCAGATTGTAGGCACATTATGCACCAATTTGTAACTACATTTTTTGCCATACCTCAATGTGTACGGCAATGATCTATTTGCGAAAGCCCCATTCGGCGCCTTGGGGCGTGTCTCGCACTTCAACGCTGATCTCGGCCAAGCGATCACGAATCATGTCTGACAAATCGAAGCGCTTGTCTGCTCGAACCTGCACTCGCAAGTCGAGCAACACTTGCACAAATGGTCCAACAACTTCGCGCGGGTCGCGCAAGCCACCAGTTGCTGCACCTGCAAGTCGAGTGATCATGCTGCGCAATACCGATCTCGCGTAGTTGGCATCGTCGCTTTGCAATGTGTCGGCTGACCAATCCGCAATGGCGTCATCCAAATCGAGTGCAGCACGTGCTGCAGCATCGGCGTCGCCAGCAGTAATTGCTTGAGCAAATGAATTGTTCAGTCGATCGGTTGCTTGACGCAAATTGCCGTCGATAACCGAGATATCTGTTGCTGCATGCTTGTCGGCGAAAGTGTTGCCTGCACTTTTTGATTGCGTGCCAGAGATCGCAACAGACTTGTTGTTCGCCAACGGATCACGCAAGCGATCAAGTGGCATCACCTCGCCACTTGCAATCTCGGTTGACGCACCTTTCACACGAATCGTGAGCACTCCCTTACCGACCACAGTCGCAGTCTGCGCATCAATATCGAACACCACACCCGTGTGTTCGTCTACACCCAACACATACACATCGTCGGGTAATTCGCGTTCAAGCATCGCGAGGCGACGTTCGCCCATGTAACAAAAGCGTGTGTCGTGATTAGTGCCTTCGGCGTTGTTGTAGTGCGGAATCAGCGCAGCGTTAATGCCAATTGCGCCAAGAATGTTGAGACCATCGAGCCATCGTGGGTCCTCACCTACTTTGTAGATCTCGTACACCGGCAGCGTAAATCGACCAAGGGTGAGTGCGGCCGCAGATGCAAACGTCACGATGCCGCCATCGCGAAGTTTTTTGGTGAGCAGACCTGCAAGTGGCGTGCCTGACCATTGACGCAATGCGTAGGTTGGCGAGCCAGGACCAGCAAAAATATATTGCGCATCAGCAACCAATTGAAGACCGTGCTCAACTGTAAGTGCATCGGCGCCAATCATTTGAGTAAGCCCAGCAACATCGAGTGTCATGTTGATGCTGGTTTTGAAATACTCGACAGCCTTTGTTGCAAGTTCTGGTGCATTTTCTTGAAAGCCATACGGAGTGTCGAGCAATGTAGCTTGAGCCGGCTTTGGCAGCTTGGCAGCAAGCATGCGATGAGTTGTCACCATGGTTGGCGCTGTCTCGCCAGAACCCATGATGGCCAAGATGCGAGGAAGTGTCATGAAAAGAATCCGTCTGTTGTTGCTGCGTGCACAACTTCGGCAAAGCGAGAAGGGTGTTGGGCATGTAGGTCGTGGTCGGCTGGACTAAACCATTCAACCCGCACATTTAGCACTAACTGCACAGCGTGCTCAATGGCACTTCGTTTTGTTTCGGCAAACACACCGCCTGGCCCCTCGGCTGGCACAAACAACACGGGCACTTTGATGTCGTTATATAAACGAGTCGGCTTGTGTTCCCACAAACCTCGCAACACCAACATGTGGCGCTCAAGTGTGAGCCATGGCTGTACGGTGCCGTCAGGCAAGTGCTCCATGTTTGCCATTGCTCCGTCGATCCCGGTCTGCGGCCAATCAGCATGAGCTGAACGCATATACGCGCGCATTTGCTTTGCCGGCATACCAATCAAATTTGGTGGTTGCAATGCGACAGCGCACGAATCCCAGTCGGCAAAATGATTTTGTAATTCCAAAAATCCGCCGTCGACTGCTACCACTCCACTGACCAGTTGCGGATATTTATGGGCGAGCTCAATCACAACATTTCCACCCCACGATTGTCCGCACACAACAGGCATCGCATAGCCACGTGGTGCGATTGCGGCCAACAACCCAGCCAAATCTTCGGTCACCGATGCAATGTCGTACCCATCGTCGGGTTTATCGCTGAGGCCATGACCGCGTAAGTCAACCGCGATGACAGGATGCCCTAGTTGCACAAGTGCAAGCGCCGCACCTTCCCACAACATGGCGTTTGAGGCCAGGCCATGCACCAACACCATTGGTTTCCTCGGCTGATTCGCCGATCCACCCCACTTCACCACCCGCAAACGTACCCCAGTACCAGTTGTAATGAGTTCGCTTGTTGGTAATCCGTCATTCATGCCCTTCACACTACGCTTCACCATTGATGGCACTCAACGTTCTTCTCATCACATTGGATCAATTTCGCGCAGACTGTCTGTCAGTTGCTGGCCACCCACTCGTGCGCACACCAAACCTCGACCGACTTGCTCAGCAAGGAGTGCGACTGACAAAGCACTACAGCCAGTGCGCACCGTGCTCGCCAGGCAGAGCAAGTTTGTATACGGGCATGTACCAAATGAATCATCGCGTTGTTGCCAATGGCACTCCACTCAATCGAAGTTTTGACAACGTTGCATTGCTTGCACAACGCGCCGGATATTCGCCAACCCTGTTTGGTTATACCGATCAAGCAATTGATCCGCGTGATGCAACTGGCCCCGACGACTGGCGACTCAACTCGTTTGAGGGAGTGTTGCCTGGGTTTGATTGCAAACTCTTTATTCCCGAAAATCACGTGTTGTGGATTGAGCACTTGCGAGCAAATGGTTTTGATGTTCCGATGGATGCCCAACAAGTTCTCAAGACCGAACCAGATCGCCCTGCCAAGTTTGGCATCTCGGCGTTTCTCACTGACCACTTGCTCGCATGGCTTGACCAACAGAACAGCCCTTGGTTTGCCCACGCCAGTTACTTGCGACCACACCCGCCTTTCGCTGCTGCCGGAAAATGGGCCACAGCATATGACCCTGCAGATGTTGAACTACCAATCACCACTGGTGACGATTTGCATCCTTCACACCAAATGTTTTTGCAACTTCCCGACGCATCTGCCCCTCTCGACGAAGCGGGCAAGCGGCACATGCGCGCGCAGTATTACGGAATGATCAGTGACGTCGACGAACAACTTGGTCGCGTGTGGGACAAACTTGCCGAGCTGGGTATGTGGGAAAACACCATGATCATCATCACCGCCGATCACGGCGAGCAGCTTGGTGATCATGGCCTCAAAGAAAAACTCGGCTTCTTCCCCCAGAGTTACCACATTCTTGGACTCGTGCGCGACCCACGCAACACAAAACAGCATGGAACTGTCGTGGACAAGTTCACAGAAAACATCGACATCCTTCCGACAATCGCCGAAGCACTCGACCAACCCGTTCCACTGCAATGCGACGGGCTACCGCTCACACCATTTCTCACCGACACAACTCCAGCAATCTGGCGCGACGCAGCGACGTGGGAATACGATTGGCGATCAGTATTCATCCGTATGGGTGCGCGCGAGTGGCCATGGGATCAACGCCTCGAGCAACAACACCTTGCCACACGCTGTTACGACGATCGCGCCTACGTGCAATTTGGCAATGGTTCATCGTTGTCATTCGACCTTGCAGCCGACAAGACCTGGCGCACATATATCAATGACCCCGCAACAACGCTGGCGATGGCCCAAGAAATGTTGGTATGGAGGTCGCGCCACACCAATCGCGAGCTTTCAGGAATGCTGATCGAACAAGGTGGCATCGGAGAATGGCCCACCGATGTTTCGTGGCGCGAATAACTCACGCATCTTCAATTGCGGTAAACAAAGCCAGTGAACAAAGCCACAGTCTCACTGCGCATCAAGTAAGGCATTCCTGACTAAATTACTCAGTGTTGATCCGCGAGCCCTGCTCGTCATCACCGCAATAGCCCCATAGACAGGAATCCCCCACAATGCTGATTTCTCTTGCTCGTTTTAGCGTTCGCCATCGTCGGATAATGGTCGGATTTTGGTTGTTGCTCGTCATCGCGCTCGGTGCGATCTCGAGTTCGGTCGGACCAAACTTTGCGACACAATTCGAACTTCCTCAGAGCGAATCAAACGATGTGCGCGAATTGCTCAAGACAAGCAGCCCCGATCTCGCCGGTTTCAGTGGACAAATTGTTTTCACCTCTCCATCGGGCGTTGTCACTGATGAAACAAAATCTGCAATGACCGACATGTTTACCAAAGTTGCACAAATCGCTGGTGTTTCTGTATCAAGCCCATTCGACGCGCCAGGCAAAATCAACCCTTCTGGGACAACCGCATTTGCTTCGGTCGATGTAACCATGCGTTCACAATCCGAATTGATCAAGCTCGGCACCAATATTCAAGACATCGGCGACACCGTCAAGATTGAAGAACTGCAAATCGAATACGGTGGCGAAATTTTTGCTGGCTTTGAAATGCCAGCCAGCGAAGTGTACGGATTACTCGCAGCGGTCGTCATTTTGGTTCTTGCATTTGGCTCGGTGCTCGCGATGGGTCTTCCCATCGGCACAGCACTACTAGGTCTCGGCGCCGGAACATCACTTGTCACTATCTTTAGTCACGTCGTTGGCATGCCCGACTTCACGACATCGCTGGTTGCAATGATCGGACTTGGCGTAGGAATCGACTACGCACTGTTTATCGTTACCCGTTATAGAGAAGGACTAGACAACGGACTCAGTGTTGAAGATGCTGTCGTTGACGCTGTTGATACATCGGGGCGCGCCGTCATTTTTGCTGGCATCACCGTCATCATTTCATTGCTCGGACTGTTCTTGATGGGACTCGCGTTTGCTCGTGGTCTCGCTATCGGTGCCGTGATCGGCGTGCTACTCATGATCATTGCCTCAATCACATTTCTTCCAGCCCTACTCGCAATGGTCAAGCACCGCATTGGTGTGACTACACGAGCAGCAATGATTTCACTCGTTGTATTTATACTCTCCGCATTTATTTCTGTCATTTCGGGCATGCTGATTATTTTCCTCATCGGACTCGCCGCAACAATCGCGATCAATGCATTGAGTTTTGCCTACAAGCCATTGCGTAAACCAATTCCTCATCGTGTCCGAAAAGCAAAAGAACTCACTTTTTGGTATCGCTGGAGTCGTTTCATTCAACATCGTCCATGGACTGCAGCACTGAGCGCAACAGCAATTTTGTTGCTCCTTGCAGCACCGCTTGCTTCGATCAGGCTTGGGTTTGGCGACAACGGCAATGCTCCTACCAACACAACCGTGCGCAAAGCATTCGACATACTCGCAGCAGGTTTTGGTCCTGGCTTTAATGGTCCACTGTTCATCACCGTGCAGGGCGACACAGCAGCCAACCCCGATGCACTTGCAACATTTGTAGGCACGCTGCAATCAACAGAAGGCATCGCGTTTGCCCAGAGCACTCCAGCATCTGCAGACGGTTCTCTTTCGCTCGTTATTGCATACCCAACGACCGCACCTCAAGATGCGGCAACGTACGATCTCGTCAAATTCTTGCGCAGCGACGTCATCCCTCCAACGGGTGTTGATGCAAAAGTTGGAGGCTTCACAGCAGGAGGTGCCGACTTTGCAACTGCCATTGGTGGACGCATGCCATACCTGTTTATTGGTGTGCTCTCCTTGTCGTTTTTGCTGCTCATGTCGGTTTTTCGCAGTGTGCTTGTGCCGCTTAAAGCGGTGATCATGAACTTGCTTTCCATTGGCGCGGCGTATGGAGTCATCGTTGCCATCTTCCAATGGGGCTGGGGCATTTCGCTCATTGGCATCGGCAAGGCCGGCCCAATCGAGTCATGGGCTCCGATGATGCTGTTTGCAATCGTGTTCGGTTTATCTATGGACTACGAAGTGTTTTTGCTTTCGCGTGTCAAAGAAGAATATGACCGCACCGGCGACAACGCATCAGCGGTAGCCGATGGTCTTGCAGCAACAGCGCGTGTCATCACTGCCGCTGCCTTGATCATGGTGTTTGTGTTTTCGGCATTCGTGCTTGGCTATGACCGCAACCTCAAGTTGTTCGGCCTTGGTCTCGCTGTTGCCGTACTCATCGACGCCACCATCGTGCGTATGGTGTTAGTACCAGCAACGATGGAGCTGTTGGGTGACCGCAACTGGTGGATTCCTGCGTGGATGAATCGTCTACTTCCAAAAATTGACGTTGAAGGTCATCACCACATGGCGTTGATTGACGATGAAGTCGAATCGCTAAAACTTCACTAAACACTTGCGCGGGCCGTGCACTTGGCCGCCCGCCCATGTCACATCAGTTTTATCAACGAGTTCAAATTCGGGAATTCTCTCGAGCCACGTCTGTAGGGCAACGCGCACTTCGAGCCGCGCCAAGTTGCTACCGGCACAACGATGTATGCCAGACCCAAACGCAACGTGGCGATTGTGCTCTCTGTCCAAGATCACTTCGTCAGGGTTTTCAAATTGTCGCGGGTCACGGTTTGCAGCAGGGAAAGCCATCAAGACTCGATCCCCTGCCTTCATCGGGCAACCCTGAAACTCAATGTCATGATCAACAACGCGAGCCATCGTCACTGGCGCATACATGCGCAATAACTCTTCAATGGCTGTTGGCCACAAGTCTGGATTATCGCGTAATTGCTTGCGGTGCTCTGGGTGCTGGGCCATATGCCACATGCATGAACCAATAGCAGACCACGTCGTGTCAACTCCCGCGACGAGCATCAGGTTGCATACGCCGAGCACGTACTCGATAGGCACAACCTTGCCCTCAACTTCGGTGTTCATCAACTCGGTGATGAAGTCGCCTTCGCGAGGATTCTGTTTACGATCTGCTACTTGCGCCAAAAAGAACTCAATAATATTCTTGCGAGCCCACTTACGACCTTCTGCATCCAAGATGTTTTCAAGTGCCGCACGCACCCACGCAGTGAAGTCAGATTCCATCTCGAGTGGCACACCAAGTAAGGTCGCGATCACGCGCACGGGAATGTGCTGTGCATAATCGGCAGCTGCATCGGCGGTGCCTTTATCAATCACTTCATCAATCAGTGCGTTGCACAAGTCGCGCGTTCCTTGCTCAAATTTTGCAACTGACTGCGGAGAAAATACCGGCAAGATCAGCCGACGATGCCAGTGATGATCTGGTGGGTCAGAAGTGATTGGTGGTGCTGTAACGCCACCGTAGGCGCCTTCGCCTTGTCCAGGAAATGGCGGCACCACCAAAATGCCTCGCGATGTAAACGTCTCGTACTCTTGTGCAATTGCAACTACATCTTCATAACGAGTTGGCAACCACGAGCCTTCATAGCGTTCGGTGCGCGCAATCGGGCACTGTGATTCGCGTATTTCAGAAAAACTTGGATACGGATCTTTGACAAACTCTGGCTCAAAGATGTCGTAGTCAGTCAATAAATCTTGAACTGGCTTTCCCGCTTCAGTCATGTGCAATAACCCCCCAGTTATTTGTTGATAAAAACTACTCAGTGATGACGATTGCCCGTTCAGGACAATTTGATTCCGCGCGTCGTGCTTTTGCATGCAGTTCCGTGGGAATCTCGCCGTCTATGAGCACAATGGCATTGCCGATTTCGTCACTACCAAATACTTCTGGTGCAGCAATTGCACACATTTGGTGTCCGTGACAAGCATCGTCAATAACAGAGATTCTCATGATTTACAGACTAATGAATCTCACCCAAGCCCACAGAGTCGGAAGAGCCGTTGAATCAGATGACGTTAAAGGAGATTGACATCCCTGCGTCATAGTGGTCTGGCAAGTTGCAGACCAATTGATAAGCACCTGGCGCCAGATTCACCGTCAATGACTCGGTAGTGCCTTTAGCAAATTCGCCGATTTCGTTGATCACCTCGATGCCATCTGTTGGCTCAGCAAAATGGTCTCCATCGAGTGGAATTTCCCCGACTGCGATGTCGGTTTTTACAACCAAAAACTCATGGCCAATCGTGCCCTCATTGGTCATTGTGAATGTGACGTCACCTGCTGCTGCCGTTGTCGCATCAACTTCAACTGTCCATTCACTCAGTGTCCCGGTGATGTCATTGCTTGTGGCATCGGCACCGTCGTTGCTGTCTGCACCACAGCCTGCCGTTGCGACTGTGAGAAACAGTGCTACTGGAAGCGCTTTAAGAATTGAACCCCTCATGATGATCCCCCGATCGACTAACTCGTTAGTCATTCCGAACATAGCCCAACAAATCGGAAATTTCAAGGTTCTACCATCTATCATCTACATATTCCATCTATTGATGCACTTCTCGCCTTTGCCGCAGCATCGCTTGCGTTACTTGTTATTCCAGGCCCAGCCGTGCTGTACATCATCAACCGCAGCGTTTCCGACGGCCGAAGCGTCGCGCTCTCTGCCGTTGCTGGCCTCGAGATCGGCAACTTCTTCCATGTTGTTGCGGCCACGGCTGGACTTTCTGCCATCATCGCTGCATCCCAAACTGCTTTTACGACAGTCAAATGGATCGGCGCGGGCTATCTGGTTTTTATTGGAGTGCGCACCCTCTTGAGAAAACCAGCCGCATTTTCCGACACCTCAACATCAGTGACATTGCGCAGGTCGTTTACACAAGGGATCGTTGTCAATATCTTCAACCCAAAAGTTGCGTTGTTCTTTTTATCCTTCTTGCCACAATTCATTAACCCCGATCGTGGATCACCCGCGATGCAATCACTCATCCTGGGTTCATCATTTGTATTGATTGGCTGCATCACCGACGCTCTCTACGCACTGACCGCAAGCGCATTGCGCACTCGCCTACTCACTGGGCGATCACTTCCATTTGTGCAGCGGTATGTGGCTGGAACCGTGTTTGTCTTGCTCGGCGCAATTGCAGGCACAGCCGCAGCACCAACCAGCTCGTAATCCGTTACTTGCGCTCTTAGAAAAACGTATCGGCAATGATTTTGCCGGGGTTCATAATTCTGTTCGGATCCAGCGCTTTTTTGATCGTTGCCATCACACCAACTGCCTCATTGCCA